>JAOZUP010000009.1:15176-23789 GCA_029938595.1 Thermoanaerobaculales bacterium
GATTTTGGATTTCGGATTTGCCGTCCCCAATCTGCATCCTCCCCCCGGAGCCTACAGTCGGCGTGGCGCTGTTGCGGAGGGCCTCGTCGCGAGGAAGGTAATAGGTATTAGGTATTAGCTCCACATCCCACACCGATCGTCATCCTCCTCTCGGAGCCTTGAGTCGGCACGCCGTTTGGTGGTTTTGAATAAAGTAACTGCGACCAAAAACCACTCTTACTTCTTAGAAATCCGCGAGGCGAGCGTCCTCGCTCGCATCGCGAATTTCTGAGGGCGATCAGGAGGTGAAGAAATCCTCCTTGCTCAAACCGTGCTTGCGCATCAGATTGTAGAGCTGGCGGGACGAGAGACCGGTGCGGTGGCACGCCTCCCTGAGACGTCCCCGGCTCAGGCGCAACGCGGTCTGCAGATAGGATCTCTCGAACTCCTCGAGCACTCGTTCCTTCTCGCGTTTGTAGGGAGGGAGAATCGCCGCCTCCATACCGTCGTCGGGAATGCGAAGCACGCCATCGAGCGCGAATATCACCAGCCGCTCCATCACGTTCTCGAGCTCGCGGACATTGCCTTCCCACTCCTGCGCCTTGAGCCAGTCGACCAGAGCCGGATCGAGATCGTTGACCGCCTTGCCATAACGGGTGGCCAAACGACCCGCAAACCTCGAGGCAAGCTTCGGGATATCATCGGCCCGCTCGCGAAGGGGCGGAATCGACAGCGGTACCACGTTGAGCCGGTAGAAGAGGTCCTGGCGGAAGTCACCCCTCTCGACAAGCTTCTCGAGGGGCTGATTCGTGGCCGCCACCAACCGCACATCGACCGGCAGCGAACGATCACTGCCGAGAGGCGTCACCGCTCGCTCTTCGAGGACCCGCAGCAACTTTGGTTGCAGCGACACCGGCAGATCACCGATCTCGTCGAGGAAGAGGGTACCCTCGGCGGCGGTCTGGAAGCGGCCGGCACGGCGGCGCTCGGCGCCGGTGAAGGCACCTCGCTCGTGGCCGAAGAGCTCGGCCTCGAGAAGCGTTTCCGGGATCGCGGAGCAGTTGACCGCTACAAAGGAACCGTTGCTTCGCGTAGAAGCGCCATGGATCGCGCGCGCCACCACCTCCTTGCCGGTGCCGGTCTCACCGCGAATCAGGACCGTCACGTCGGTCGGGGCGACCTCGGAAATCAGGTGTCGCAGGCGCTTGATGGCCGGCGAGTCCCCCACCAGACCGTGACCGAGCTGCAATCGGCCGGCATCTTCGAACCGGCAGCGAAGCCGGTGCATCTCGGCGGCGCGGCGGCAGACGTGGACAAGCTCGTCGTAATCGAGGGGCTTCGAGAGATAGGTGAAGGCGCCTGCGCGCATGCTCTCCACCGCCAGGCGCTCGTCGCCGTGGGCGGTCATTACGATCGCCGGTGTGTGCGGCCTGACCTTACGCATCGCCGCCATCAGTTTAAGACCGTCGGCGCCGGGCATCAGGTAGTCGGTCAGTAATACGTCGGGGTGAAGCTCCTCCACCCGGCACATCGCATTGGCGGCCGAATGCTCGATCTCAGCGCGGAAGCCTTCCCGCCGCAGGTTGAGCGCGATGACGTGGGCTGCCGCCTCGTCGTCATCCACCACGAGCACGGTGGGCTCGCCGGCGTTCACTGTTTCAGCCTTCGCCCCACATCAGGCACTCAGGCGCGCCGTGACCAGGGCGCCCGCATCGGTGTTGTCGACCGAGAGGTCGCCACCGTGAAGAAGACAGATCTCGCGCACGATGTCCTCGTACGTGCGAACCTGCTCGCGCAGGCTTTCCAGCTCCTTTCGCTCCTCGACGTCGGCGAGGGTTTCGTCGATGCTCATCGTGACGGCTCTCCTCCGCAACGCACAGCATGCATCAGCAACCTTGCTCCCGCAACCCCAGCAGACTTGACAAAGCGACGCTCAAATTGCAGAATAACCGTTCTGCGATCGGCTCGCCGATCGATTCGGAGGAACCCCATGCCCCTGTACGAGTACGAATGTCAGCAGTGCGGATTGCATTATGAGCGGCTCGAGCATGCCTCAGCCCTCCACAACGGAACCTGTCCAGAGTGCGGCCACGTCGCGCGCCGGCTTATCGGCGCTCCGGCCCTCAAGTTCAAAGGCAGCGGCTGGTACGTCAACGATTACGGCAAGGGGAACGGCTCTCGTCCCAACGAGAACGACAAGCCCGCCCAGGCGGCCAAGGAATCCGGCGGCGCCGAGAAGAGCGCACCCAAAGTCGAAAAAAAGGCGGACAAAAAGGCCGATACGAAAGTCGCATAGGAGATTTCGGATTTCGGATTTGCCAGGACCGATGGCAGGCGAGACGCCTGCCCCACAAGGCTCTCGGTTACCTTTGTGGGGCAGGCGTCTCGCCTGCCAAGTGGTCGGGCGGAAGGTAACCAGAATTTCTGACCGCTCCGCGAACGACACAGGATAGAACACGAAAATGAAGAATTCGTCATCGCCTGTGCACCTCGATCCTAACCAACCTGCAGAGGAGGCAGTTCGCTCTATCCTGGTGGAGCTTGGCACCTCTCTCCGCCGATCAGTCGACCTCACCGTCAACAACAGCGGCCCCGATCCCCTCCACGACCTGCGGGTCGCCACCCGCCGCACCCGATCGGCCCTCAGTCAGCTCGGGGCGGTTTTACCGGCGGAGGAGGTTGCCACCTTCGCCGCGGACTTCACGTGGCTCGGCGAGATCACCGGACCGTGTCGTGACCTCGACGTGTGGCTCCTCGATCTGAGCGCCAGGCGAGACGACCTGGCCACCGACAAGGCCACTGCCCTCTCCCAGTTCGAATCCGAGGTTCGGGCCGCGCGAGACCGCGCCCACGCCGAGGTTGTGCTTGGTATCACCTCACCCCGCTGCCGGCGCCTGCTCGAGAGTTGGGAGGCTTTTCTCTCCAATCAATCCGCCACCGCCGAACCGCCGCAAGATGCAGACACTCCGTTGAAGGTCTTCGCAGACGAACGCATCACCAAGGCCTACCAGCGGGTTCTGCGCCGTGGTCGCGACCTCGGTGCCGAATCCCCGCCCGAGGCCCTCCACCGGCTGCGCATCGCGGCCAAGAAACTGCGCTATCTCCTCGAATTCTTTCGTAGCCTCTACCGGGCCGAGAGCATCGACCCGCGCATCACGGAGCTCAAAGGTCTCCAAGATGTACTCGGTGAGCTCAACGACCGGGAGATCCAGAGGGAGCGTCTCACCGTTATGACCCGCGATCTCGAGGCCACGGTCGGCGCCGATACCCTCGCCGCCATGAGTGACCTGGGGTCCGACCTGGATCATCGCCAGCGGGAGCTCCGGCACACGTTCCGCAATCACTTCGACCCAATCGTAAGCGCGGCCGCTCAGTTGGAGTACCGCGCTCTCTTCGACGTCAACGCGAGCCGCTATTCCCCATAGCCGTAGTAGAAGCGGGAGCTGACGACCTTACCGTCACGGACCTTGTAGACGCCGACCTGCTCGGAGTGGAACTCCTCACCGGTCTCGGCATGAGTGAAGTCGGAGTCCATCTCGATCACGATGGCATCTCCGTCGACGTAGAAGTTGGGCACCTCGAAGCGCTCGATCTTCATAGTCTCTACCCAGCGGCGGTTGTTTGCCAGCACCGCGTCATAGCCCCGAACCGTTGGCTCGCAGTTCTCGCGTGAGGAAACGTCGGGGGCGTAGAGTTCCTCGATCGCCTCGATGAATCGCTGTCGCCGGATGAGCTCGACCAGCCGCTCCGCAATTTTTCGGGTTGTCATGCCCCACCTCCCCCGACCGGTTTGTGCCTCACTTCGGCCTGTCGTCGTTGTTCGATTCGGCGGCGACCACGGCAAGGATCTTGCGCCCGAAGCTGCTCGCCTTCGCAGGGCCGATGCCCGCGACGTCGAGGAGCTCTTCCTCGTCGACCGGTCGGGCGCGACAGATCGCGGCCAGGGTGCGGTCGCCGAGGATCCGGAAGGCCGGGATCCGGCGCCGCCGCGCTTCCTCGAGGCGCCACTCCCGCAGCTTCTCGAAGAGCGCCGATTCCGCTATGTCGAGGGGTACCTGATGCTTCGCGACTGGAGTCGCAGCTTTCTTCGCCCGCGCTCGCCGCTTCCGCGGTGGCGCCGCGACCTCCTTGACCACCAGAACGCCGTCCACGTCGTTCCTCCCGGCAAGGCGGCCCCGGCGGGTCAGCCACACCCGTTGGAACTGGATCGTACGGCCGCCCTTTTCGAAGGAGTCCGCAAGCACCTCCACCAAACCGTCACGCACCAGTCCGTCGAGGAGGAGCTCGAAAGTCTTGCGCTCGAGCTCGTCACCCTCGGCCGTCTGGCGGTGGAGCTGACCCGAGGTCAGACCGTCCCGCTCCCGCAAGAGGTCGAGGGCTGCGGCCAGCACCTCGATCTCGGTGCCCTCCGGCTTCCGGAAGCTGTTGACCAGACATTTGTTAGGCGCACACTGATCGCAGGTTTCGCACGCCTCGCCCGAGTCGTGCTGGTCGCCGAAGTGGCGCACCAGGTGCAACATGCGACAGCCCCGACCGGAGGCAAAGGCCGTCATCCGCTCAATCTGTTCCTGCCGGTGAGCGAGCTGCGCCTCGTATGGCACCCGCCAATCGGGCCGGCCGCGGGTGGCGTTCTCCTCCGGGTCCACCAACGCCCCACGGTGGATCCACAGCTTCTCGAGCGCGGTGGTGAAGACCTCGTCGTCGAGACCGAGTTCGGCGCACAGCTCCTCTGCGGGTCGGGCGCGTTCGGATAACGCGCCGTAGACCTTCGCCAGCACGCTCGGTTCCGGGTAGTCACGTCCGAGAAAGAACTCGTGCGTCCGGCGGTCGGCCCACGAGTACAGCAGGATGGCGCGCGCCGGGTCGCCGTCGCGGCCGGCTCGACCGATCTCCTGATAGTAGCCCTCGAGCGTCCCTGGCATGCCGGTGTGGATGACGGTGCGGATGTCAGGCTTGTCGATGCCCATCCCGAAGGCTATGGTCGCGACGATCACCTCCACACCTCCATCCTGGAACGCACGCTGGGCCCGGTCGCGGGCGGTGGAGGTCATGCCGGCGTGGTACGCCGCCGCCGGGAAGGTCCCGTTCAGCTCGGCGGCGAGGGCCTCGGTCTCCTTCCGGGTTGGCGAGTAGACAATCGCGGGCCGGCGGCCGGCATCCTCGAGCACGCGCCGCACCACCGCGCCCCGCGCGGACGGCTTCGCCTCCACGACCTCGACGGCAATGTTGGTGCGGCGGAATCCGTGGATGAACAGTTTCGCCTCTGGTATCGCCAACTGCTCCACGATGTCACGCTGAACCAGGGGCGTGGCGGTTGCGGTAAGGGCGATCACCGGCGCCGGACGGAGCATTGGCAGACGCTCCGACAACATCCGGTAGTCGGGACGGAAGTCGTGTCCCCAGTGGGAGATGCAATGGGCCTCATCAACCGCGATCAGGACCGGCGGACGTTTCGCGAGCATTTCCGGAAAACCGGGTACAGCGAGCCGCTCCGGGGCGATGAAGAGAAAATCGAGATTGCCGTCGAGGTAGTCACGGCACACCGCCCTCGAGGCCAGTTGGTCGCGGCCCGAGTGGATGCGCTCGGCGGCGATGCCGTGATCCTGGAGCGCTGAAACCTGATCCTCCATCAGCGCGATGAGGGGCGAGATCACCAGGGTGGTGCCCGCGCGCGCCAGACCCGGGAGCTGATAGCAGAGCGACTTGCCGGCGCCGGTCGGCATCACGAGAAGCACATCGCGACCCTGTGTCACCGCCCGGCACACCTCTGCCTGCAGGGGGCGGAACGCCTCATGACCAAAGGCCGAACGGAGCAAACCGTCGAGCGAATCGACGGGCGTTGGCACTCGTCGGCCGGAGGTGCGGCTACTTTCTTCTGTGGTCACGTGGGAACCCTACCACGGGGAGGAATTTCGGATTTCGGATTTCGGATTTCGGATTTGGCGCCCCCCAGCTTGCATCCTGTAGTCGGAGCCCCGGTCGGCGTGGCGCTGTTGCGGAGGGCCTCGTCGCGTGGTGCCTGGCTGTGATCGCAACGCGGAGCGCTACCAGCACCGTCGACATACCACAATCAGCCTCGAATCAAGTAATCACTCCCTCCCCTCGGGAAGTCGCGGTGGGCGTAGCCCAACGTGGCTTTCCGAGGGCGGGTGGTCGGGGGGCGGACACGGGGCAATGTAGACTGTGGCGTCCGAAAACGCTGCTGAGGAGTTTGCATGGAGCACGAACCTGGCGGAACGATCGTCGGTTTGCCCGAGAACGCACGGCGCCCGCTGAAACCCGGCGAGACCTACGTGCCCGTGATCCCGGACGAGACCGGGATCTACGAGGTGACCACTCGTTCGGTCACGATGGGATTGCTCTTCTGCGCGATTTTCGCCATGGCGGCGGCCTTCCTGGCCCTTCGCGTAGGTCAAGGAATCGAGGCCGCAATTCCAATCTCGATCCTTGCCATCGGGATGGCACCCCTCTTCGCCCGCAAGACCACGCTGCTCGAAAACGTCATCGTCCAATCGATCGGTGCGAACTCGTCGCACGTTGTGTCGGGCGCCGTCTTCACCATCCCAGCGCTCTACATGCTGGCGGCGGAGCCGGGCTCCGGGGTCATGGAGCCGACAATTCTCCAGGTGATCATCGTCTCCTTCCTCGGCGGCTGTGTGGGCATCCTCTTCCTGATCCCGCTGCGCTACCACTTCATGGTCGAGCTCCACGGCAAGCTCCCGTGGCCGGAAGGAACCGCCACCACCGAGATCCTGCTCACCGGCGAACGGGTGGGCACTCAGGCCAAGATCCTCGCCCTTGCAGCCGGTCTCGGTGCCCTCTACGACGGCCTGGTCACCAGCTTCCACGTCATGGCCGAGGAGATCTCCTTCCGCGCGGTGGGCCTCGGCGGGCTGCTCGAGCGCCATTTCATGACCCTGAAGGTCCTCAACAACGCGGCCATTGTCGGCATCGGCTACATCGTCGGCATCCGCTACGCAGCCATCATCTGCGCGGGTTCCTTCCTCTCCTACTTCGTATTCGTGCCGATGGTCCATGCCATCGGCATGTACGTGCCCAATGTTCTCGCGCCTGGCGCGGTGCCGATCGCCGAGATGACCATCGACGAGGTCTTCAGGCACTATGTCCGCATTATCGGTATCGGCGGCATCGCCGGCGCCGGCATCCTCGGCATCATGTCCTCGCTGCCCTCGATGGTGCGTTCGATCGGCGCCAACATCGTCGGTTTGAGCCACCAGGACGAGCGCGCCAAGACCGAGGTGCCGCGAGTGGACCGCTCGCTGCCCGGCAGCTTCACGGCCGTCGGCCTGATCATCTTTGCGATCTCGGCATTCGTATTCTTCTCCTTTGGTCTCGGCAGCAGCAGCTCGATGCTCTACGCCGCGGTCTGTACCGGTCTGGTGATGGTCATCGCATTCCTGTTCGCGCCGGTGGCGGCCCGCGCTATCGCCATCGTCGGCACCAACCCGGTCTCCGGCATGACGATGCTCACTCTCATCATCGTCGGCTTCGTGCTGCTCAAGATGGGCCTCACCGGCGGTAACGGAATGTTCATCACCATGATGGCCGGCGGCGTGGTTTGCACCGCACTGGCGGCCTCAGGGGCGCTGGCCTCGGATCTCAAGGTCGGATACTGGATCGGCGCCACCCCCGCGCGCCAGCTCGGTCTCAAGTTCCTCGGCACCCTGGTCGCGGCGATCTTCTGCGGCATCATGATGTGGGTGATGGCTCAGGCCGACCCCGGCCAGGGCTTCGGGACCTCCGCGATCCCCGCGCCCCAGGCTTCGGCCATGAAGGAAATCCTTGTGGGGATCTTTGGCACCGTAGCGGCGCCGCTCCAGTGGTATCTCTTCAGCCTCGGCGTCCTGTTGTCGCTGATCCTGCGCATGGCGGGTGTGCCGCCGCTGGCCTTTGCCCTCGGCATGTACCTGCCCATGGAGCTCAACACCCCGGTCCTTCTCGGCGGCATTCTTTCGTGGTTTGTCGCCAGGAAGGGGAAGAGCGATTCGGACGCCGACGTCAAGGCGAGGACCGACCGCGGGATCCTCATCGCCTCCGGGCTGATTGCGGGAGGCGCAATCGTCGGCGCTCTCGACGCGATCGTCAACGCAATCATCAAGGTCACGACCGGCAGCACCACCCTCAAGGACACGGTGCACCTACTGTCGGACCAAGCCTTCGAGGGAATCCCAGGCGAGCTCATCGCCATCGTCGCGCTTGCAGCGCTGTGCGTCTTTGTGGTGATGTTCTCGCGGCGGGCGGAGCCGGCGTAATTGAATTAGGAATTCGGAATTAGGAATTAGGAATGCCGCCCAGCCGTCCCTGGGTGAGTTTTGAGGTTTGAGTTTCGGACACCGGATTGCTTCTTCTACCCGAAACCCACAGTCGGCGCGCCGCTGTTGCGGAGGGCCTCGTCGCGAGGGCCGCGAGACGTGGTCAGCTGGTGCGCGTTAGCGTGCCAGATGGCCGCGTATCGCGGGCCGCAGCAGAGGCCCGTAGCGGCAGCGGCAGGGGCGGCGAAGCCGCCGCGCCGACCTCGGGGGTAACAGGACAGGACCGCACCCCGCGGAATCGGAGTAAAACGGAGATTCCGCGATCGCGACGAGATTGGGCCTCTGGGTGCGTTTCTCCGAC
>JAOZUP010000210.1:0-6309 GCA_029938595.1 Thermoanaerobaculales bacterium
ACAAAGTCGTCGTTGACATTGGTCTGTCCGGCGCCGGGTGGCAGCTGGGGCTGGGTGTCGTTGACCTTTCGGCGAAGCTCATCCCAAGCCTGGGGCAGCGAGTACTTATTGTACTCGTCCTTGATCTTGGCTTTGATGAGAGAGAAGCCCCGATATGAGTGGGACTCCACATACTTGAGTTGACCGAGCTGCTGGATGGCCTTTTCGAGGACGTTGGTGACCTCCTCCTCCACCTCGGCCGCGGTCGCGCCCGGATACGGCGTGGTGATGATGGCGTCCTTGATCGTAAATTCGGGGTCCTCGAGCCACGATAGCTGAAAGAAGGAGTAGGCCCCGACCACGATCAACAAGATCGTCATCACCCACGTGATGGTGCTCTTACGGATGCTCAGCTCGGCGATGTTCACAAGCCGCTCACTTCCTCGATTGGCCGAACCGTCATCCCGCCGCGAATCTGGCTAACGGCGCTGACCGCGATGTCCTCACCCGGCACGAGCCCTTCGAGGACCACGATCGAATCGGTCCCCGACAAATCACCCGTCCGAACGGACCTGCGTTCGACCGTGCCGGTCGTTCGGTCGACAACCCACACATGGGGCGAGCCGGCCTCATCGGCGAAGATCGCGATGGCCGGCACCACAATCTCAACGAACTCGCCCGGCGGCGCATACCGCCTCACGTTCGCCGTCATCCCCGGCAACACGTTCACCCCCTCCGGTTGCGGCAGACTGAAGGTCACGCGAAAGGTCTGCGTCCTCGGATCGGACTGGGTCGCGACCTCGTTGACACGGGTCTCGAACTCTCGGCCCGGCGCCGCATCGAAGCGAGCGGTAAATCTGGAGTCGAGCTGGACCGCACGAAACCTGCCGACGATGTTCTCGGGAACATCGATCACGATCTCCACCTGATTGGCATTGATAAGGCTGAGGACCGCCTCTTTGGCCTTGACATCTTGGAAGTTCTCTACAAAGGTCTCCGCAACCCGCCCGGAAAAGGGCGCGCGCAGGGAGGTGTCGCCGAGATCTGCTTCCGCTCCCTCCGCCAGGGCGCGCGCGACGTCGCGTGCAGCCAGGGCCTGGTCGAGCTGGGCCTTCGACACCGCGTCCTTCTCATAGAGCGCGCTGTACCTCCGAAAGTCGGCGTCGGTGCGGTCCATCTCGGCACGGGCGGCATCGAGCCGAATCCGATAGTCTCGGGGATCGATGCGTGCAATGAGTTTTCCCTTGCTCACGAAATCGCCCTCGTCGGGAAACTCGATGAGCGGTCCGTCGACCCTGAACGACAGATCCACCTGATCCGAGGCCTGGACCCGCCCGGGGAAGCTGCGTTCCTGGGAGCCGCTGTCACCAGCGACGGTGACCACCTTGACCGCACGGACGACGGGTTCTCGCTCCACGATTTCTTTTCGACCGCATCCAGAGAGCACCACCAACACGCTTATCGCCACGATGGCGGAACCCCTGACCGACGATTTCCTCATGGTTGTCTCCTCGTTAGACATCACTTCACCTCCGCGGCCGCAAGCACTCTGTCGGCCAGCGCCGCTCGTTCGCCGCCGGTCTGCTCCGCCTCGAACCACGACAGCGCACGCTGCAGCTCGATCAAGTCCAGCAAAAACTCGTGCACCGACACCACCACCAAACGATTCGATGTGAACTTGCCGGTCTGCGCCGACAGCAGGTCGGTGACGTTGACGATGCCCTCGGCGTACTTGTCCTGCACGATCACCAGATTGGCGGTCGCCGCTTCTGAAGACTGCTCGCTGAATCGAATCCTGGGGAACGAGCTCTCGACCCTTCTCAGGGCGGTCCGTGTCCTCCGCTCCACAAGCTGATGGGCGAGATCGAGCTCCCGGTCGATGCCTTCGAGGACGATCTTCGATTTGGCTGACTCGCTGCCCTTGCGGCCGCCCTCGAAGACCGGGTAGGAGAGATCAATGGTGAAGGTGTAAAAATCGTTTCCGAAACCGGGAATCGCGCCATCGCCCTTGACGATCTCGTCGGAGTATGTGGCCCCGGCCGAAAACAACGGGAGATACCAGGCCCGTTTGGCACGGCCCACCTGGATCTGCTGTGCACCGTAGAGCTCGCCCAAGGCGCGGATTTCCGGCGAGTTCTCGCGTGCAATGATCGAGAAACCGGTTCGCACGGCGGTCCACGTTTGCGGCTTGCCGAAGACCGACGCCATCCTGCCGTCGAGGAATGTGAAGCTGTCCGGATCGACGGGGATCTCCTGAAGCATCCACGTTCGGCCCTGATCGACATTCAGGATCTGGTTGAGTTCTATACGCGCAACCTCTACATCCTGCGTACTGAGGAGGACAGCACCTCGGCTGTCGGCCACCACCGCCTGCCAGCGCAGAACCTCGTCGCGTCCCGAGTAGCCCACCTCCTCGCGGAGGATCGCCAACTCCAGGTTGTCTTCGGAGAGCCGTAGGTTCTGCAGATCCACCTCGAGGAACGCGTTGGACCGGGCGAGGATCACGTATGCACGTCCGGCATCGGCGAGCACGTCGAGGCGGATGGTTTCCCGATCGAGCTCGCTGCTCACCGCCACCTTCTTCGCCGATTTGTAGTCGCTGACCGACCGGTCGTCGTAGATCATCTGGCGCAGGGCCAGAGAGCCGCGCACCGAGCCGTCAGTGGAGACCCCGGCGTTGGTGAACGCCATTTCGGCGTCGGTGGCCAACGCACTCATATCGAGCCCGAGCTGCGGCAGGAGACTGCTTTTGGCGATACCGACGTTCTCCTGCACACTCGCGGTCACCGCGTCCTGAACCGACAGGATCGTGTTTTGTTCAGCCGCCAATTGCAGCGCTTCGGCGAGGGTCAGGCTTTGGACCTGTTGTTCGAGAGACTCCTCGTGGAGGATCGATGCGAAAATGCGGGTCTGCGGAGAAACGGGTATTTCCAGCTCGGCCGCAGTGCGCGCATTGATCATCAATCGGGAGTCCGTGCGAACTAGCACGGGCAGCGCTGCGGTCGTTTCTCCTCTGATCAGTTGACTGATGTTGAGCGCTACCCTGCGAACGACCTGTTGACGAGTATCGGGAATCAGACCGGCAAAGGCACCGGCCTCCACATCGGGGTGCCCGATCGCGCTGAAGGTGGCGACGCCTTTTTCGGTCAGCCCATCGATCAGCCGTTTGCGGGCCGATGGACTCAGACGCGGCAAGGCGGTGAGGTAGGCGGCCTCGGCGCCGGCGGGCAGACCGGCGAGCACCGAGTCCACCTCCGGTGACACCGAGACAATTTCGAGCTGCAGCCCGGCCGACTCCGGCGCGTCAGCCAGCGGTGGCTCAGTCATCCTGAGGAGCAACACCTCCTCCGCTCCCACCAGAACGTGCAATGTCTCGAAGTCCACCAATGAACGAAAGACCTCCACCTCGCGCGCGGCGCGGTGGGACTGCACCATGAACACCAGGTTGTCGTGCGGTGATCGGTCCTCGCCTGCATACGGTAGTGGGTAGAGATCGGCGCGTTGGAGAAAGGCGCTCACCACCGGCTTTGTCAGCTCCATGCCGGCGGCCGCAACCGTGCCCAACGAACCGGTGACAAGCACCAGATCTACCTCGGGATCCTTCAGCGCTTTCGCAAGCGCACCATAGATGAGCTGCGGGTCCCAACCAGCGTCGAAAGCCGGGGCAACCTTGAAGCGGGTAGCCGTTCCCCTCGGCAGGTGCAGGGCCAGCTCCGCCTCGATCATCGGCACGATGTCCTGACCGGCAGGAGGCCCATCCCGCACAACGGCGATGATGACCTCGGATTTTTCCACCGCCTGTCCAACAGCGGGAATTAGCAGGCAAACGATCAAAGCCAACATCGATATCACAGTGTTTTTCCGCCGCAATCGGGGCGAGTGCGGGAATTCCTCATTCCTCATTCCTAATTCCTCATTCCTAATTCATTCTCTTTCTCTTCAGGGTCTGGCGGCCGAAGCAAGTTCGGCGAAAGGTGGTCGAATGGCATCGTGTCACCTACGTCCCCCCCCACCGCGTCGCCCGCCCCCTCGAGAGCCGCCCCGAGGTGCACTCTGGGTTCGCTGTGACCCACGGTTTCGCGACTGCGAACTACGATTGACCGATGATCCACCGCTGCTCCTGGGCGGACTCGAGGAACGCGAGCTCGCGCTCGGCGCCGAGCTTTGGCTTCTTCCACTCTGGGCAGCCGCCGCACCCGACGTTCGGCCTCCGGTGTTTGCGAGATTGCCGCCCGAAAGGGTCCCTTTCTCCCCACCCGATGGCCGCTGGCGGTCGCCGCTGCCGGCTCCGCCGCGCTGGCCGGCGGCCGAATCGGCCCGAGACTGGGCCTGCTGGCCGACATCTGCCTTCGACCACTGGCCGCCGTCGCGTTGTTGCCAATTGCCGTCAGCGCCCTGGCGAAAGACGTTGCCCTGCTTGTCGGTGTAGACGTTGTTTGGCCGGTTAGTGGTGGCGCCCGGGCTGCGCGCCTTCTGGGTCCGCCCGGTTGCTGCGACCTTCCCGGAGTTGCTGCCCCGTTGGTACATATTGCGTCCGGCAGAGTTCCGTCCCGCCCGATAGCCGTTTCGGTAGCCGGCGCGGTTCCCGCTTCGATAGCCCCGGTGCCAGCCGCGGTTGTAGCCTCGCCGATAACCGCGATAACCGCGTGGACCCCACCAACCGCGGTGCCCCCAACGGCCAAAGCCGATACCAAAAGTGAAACGCCCTGTGGTCATGCCGAAACCGAAGCTCCAGCCGTACCACGGGTTCCAACGCACATTGAATCCCCAGGTCCGGTAGCGGGGGTAGTAGTAGCGGCCGTGCCACGGGCGGTAGTACCAGCCGGTGCCGTAGACCACGCACCCGTTGTAGAGATAGCTGCCCGTGTAGCCCGGGTAGTAGCCCACATACACGACCTCGGGTGTCGAGTCGTAGACGTAGACGTAGGTCACGTTGTAATTCGGGTTCGACGGCGGGATAGTGTAGATCTCGTCGGGCACCTCGGTCGCCACCCGCCACGGGCCTTTCGGATTGTCAGCCACATACCAGATTCCATCCTCGGCGCAGTAGTACTCCGAGCCCGCCTGGATCACCTGCGACTCGGTGTTGACCGCGTAGAAGAGACTCGTCTCCTCGATCGGCTCGAACTTGGGCTCGCCGTCGTATGTGACCTCGATCGTAGCGCTGCGTTTGATGGCGGCAGTCTGCGGCACGTAGGAGTCGAGCGACGTCTCCTCGGCCAGCTCGCTGCCGGCAACCCAGGTCAAGAGGTAGCCGTAGTCGGAGTCGGGATCGATCTTGGAGAAGCTCTCGGGTAAAGCGTCCGATGCTACGAATTCCCACGGTCCCTCGGTGGACTTGGAAGCAAACCAGCGCCCCGAGAGCAGCACGAAGATTTGTTGGGTCGTGTTTTCGCGCAGGACATCGCTCTCGGTGTTCTTGATGATCAGGAGCGAGCCGTCTCCGAGCGGCAGGAATTGCGGTTGACCGTCGGTGACGATCAGCTCGGTGGGTTCGGTGGCGACAATGATGGCGGGCGGTTCATCGGGGGACTCGGCCTCGTCCTCGGGGTCGAGCTCCTCATCCTTGGGCTCGAGCTGTTGGATCTTCTTCGGCACCTTGGTTGTTGAATTCCACAGACCTTTGACGGCGCGGGCCTCGTACCAGGAATCCGCACCGGCGTAGAGGTAGTAGCGGTCTTTTTTGTCGGGATCCTGCGCGATCAGGAACGGCGTATTGATAACCGTCTGCACGCCGGTTTTCTCGAGCTCGCGCAGCTGTGGCTCGCCGTCGATGGAGATCAGTACCGTCGGCTCGTCGGTGAAGAGGATGATCGGCGGGCTGTCGTCGAAGCCCGTGGCCGCCAAGCTCTGCCGTTCGGCAATCTCGAGCGATGCCATCAGCTCATCGAGCGACAGTTCGATCTCCCATGTTGGGATCTCAGCCGTGAGCAGCACGGCCAACGCCTCATGTTGCTCGTCGGTTGCATCCTGGAACCGTACCCGTGGAACCCCAACCTCAACCAATTGGACCGTCCGGGAGTCGTAGTCGGTCGCTATCCGGGCCTCGAGCCAGGCCGCGCCGAAGATCGGCTCTTCCTGTCCCGTCGGTTTGACTGACACCGCCGCCCGCCCGGTAAGTCGATCGCCCTCGAGGCTGTCGACCTGCGGCTGGTAGAGCACTACAAGACCTTTGGCGGTTTCGATCTCGCGTGGCCACTCCACTTCCGCCGCGGCGACTGCAGCTGTGCCGAGGGTCATCATGAATGTCAGAAAAAACAATCGTTTCACGGGGCACCTCCGTTCGATTCACCGGCCGAAACCGGTGAAGAGAGACCTTTGGATTCGAGC
>JAOZUP010000210.1:6319-7062 GCA_029938595.1 Thermoanaerobaculales bacterium
TGAAGTCGGATGCGCGGGTGAGCCTCACGCCCTCCGCAGCGAGGGTGGTCAACACCTTCAGACCGCTCGCATCGGCGGTTCGCAGCTCCTCGAGATCGAGGGCGACCGGCGCCGGCGCGTCTCGGGCGACCCTGAGAAGCTCGCGAGCCTCGTCGTCACCCTCGATCCAGCCGTGGACGCTGACCATGGTCTCGCCCTCTCTGTCACGTTCGATATTAATGCGTACTGTCACTTCGACAGCCTGTAGAGCACGATCCCTGCCATGTCATTGGAAACACGTTCAAGGGACCAAAGGCCTTTGATTCGAATGGTTTGTTGAAAAGACAGGAGCCAAATCCGTTTTCGACAACGGGTGCAAAGGGCATCATTTCACACCCTAGGGTGTCAAATAATACCCCTTTGGTGCTATCATCGCGGAAATGACCACAGCAACCACCTCTGACCAAATGCTCGGGTTCGAACGGCTCGTCGGCGATCTTTCAGCGAGGTTTGCAGGGCTGATCGCCGAAGAGATCGACGATGCGCTGCTGGAATCGCTCGCCGCACTCGGCGAGTTCTTCGCGGCCGACCGGATGCAGCTCTCGGAGATCAGCAGGGATTCCAAGGTGCGGGTCACCCACTCGTGGTCGCGACCGGGAATCGATCCCGTGGCGGTAGGAACCATGTGGGCCGCGATGATCCCGGGTGCTCTGAAGGCGGTGTGTGCCGGTGAGATCTTCAGCTTTTCCAACATTGAAGAGCTG
>JAOZUP010000211.1 GCA_029938595.1 Thermoanaerobaculales bacterium
TGACCCACGAGCTGATTTTCGACTACCAACCGGGAGACGTGTACTTCTGCGCCGCCGACATCGGCTGGATTACCGGCCACAGCTACATCATCTACGGCCCGCTGGCCAACGGCGCCACGACCGTGATGTTCGAGTCGGTACCGACCTACCCCGACCCGGGCCGCTATTGGCAGGTCGTGGACGACCTCGGCATCAACATTTTTTACACAGCTCCGACCGCTCTTCGCGCCATCGTGTGCTCGGGTGACGAGTACGTGACCAGGCACTCACGCGAGAGCCTCCGGATCCTCGGAACAGTTGGTGAACCGATCAGCCCCGACACCTGGCTCTGGTACCACGACGTGGTCGGAGATGGCCGCTGCGCCGTGGTCGACACCTGGTGGCAGACCGAGAACGGCGGCATCCTAATCACCCCGCTGCCGGGAGCGACGCCCCTCAAACCGGGTTCCGCCACTCTCCCCTTCTTCGGTATCAAGCCGGCACTGGTGGACGACGACGGCGCCCTGCTCGTCGACACCGAGGCCAGCGGAAACCTCTGTCTCGAGCGAACCTGGCCGGGCCAGGCGCGCACCGTGTGGGGTGATCACGAGCGCTTCCGCGAGACCTACTTCACGCGATTCCCCGGTTACTACTTCACCGGCGACGGCTGCCGCCGGGACGCCGACGGTTATTACTGGATCACCGGCCGGGTCGACGACGTCATCAACGTCGCCGGCCACCGGCTCGGCACTGCCGAGGTCGAAAGCGCGCTGGTCGCCCACGAGGCCGTCGCCGAGGCCGCCGTCGTCGGATTCCCGCACCCGATCAAGGGACAGGGGATATTCGCCTTTGTGTTCCTCAATGACGACGTCCGGGGATCGGACCCGCACGAGCTGGTGGGCGCCCTCAAGGAGCAGGTGCGCCATGTGATCGGGCCGATCGCGAATCCGGATGAGATCCTGATGGTCGACGCGCTTCCAAAGACCCGTTCGGGCAAGATCATGCGCCGCATACTGCGCCAGATCGCCGCCGGCGAGTACGAGGACATGGGCAACGTCACCACGCTAGCCGACCCGTCGGTGGTCGAGGCGTTGATCGAGGCGCACAAGGGGATGGCAGAGTAGGAATTCGGAATTAGGAGTTAGGAATTAGGAATGCCGGCCAATCCCGCCTAGAGATTTCGGATTTCGGATTTCGGATTTGCACCCATCCTTGGTCGTTGCGATCGTCTCAAGACACCGTAGGCGGGTCGTTCACGACCCGCCTACGGCATTCCGGGAAACCCGTTGATCCGCTCGTACTAACACACGCAATGTGGTCCGGGTTAGGATGAACCTGCTTTCATCGGTCTCATCGCGAGATCGGACGGCGCGTGGCAGGGAGGTACGGTGGCTGCGGACAACAACAACAGCCCGGTGTTCGACGGCGAGTTGAGTTTTGCCGAACACTTTCCCCGTCCTCTTTTCGAGGATTGGGAAGACCTGGCTCGCAGGTCCCTCGGTTCGCGGACGCTGGAGTCGCTCACGCGCACTACCCACGAGGGTCTCGAAATCGCACCGCTGTATGCGGCGGAGGATCTCCCTCCGAGTCGGATCACAATCCACACACTACCTCGCGAGACCTGGCAGACCTGTTTCCCTGTCGATCTCCGAGACCCCGAAACGGCGATCAGCCAGGCGATCGAGGGGCTGTCACACGGCGGGAGCTCGTTGTGGGCCAAGGTCGACAGGAGGAAGAGCACCTGGGGACGGCTGACGGTCGGCGCGATGACCCGGCTGCTCGAGGTTGCGGGTGGCGCGCCGGTCTATCTCGATGGCCGCGGCGCCACCCCGGCCCTTGCTGCGCTGGTAGCGGCGGCGGAAGGGCGTCTCGGTAGTGCGGCCGGCGGCGTCCGGGGCGCCTTCGACTACGACCCGCTCGGCACTTTCGCAGCCGACGGCGCCCTGCCGTGGAGCCTCGAAACCAGCTTCGCCCTGATGGCAGACATGGTCAGATGGACCGAAGAGCGCGCACCACAGATCCGCGCCATCGCCGTTTCCACCCTCCCCTATGCCAAGGGAGGGGCGACGGCGGTCGACGAGCTTGCCCTGGCGGTAGCCACCGGCGTCGAGTACCTGCGCCGGCTCGAGGCGGCCGGCATCGCGCCCGAGGTCGTCTGCCGGCGCCTTCGGTTCATTCTGCCGGTGGGACGTGATTTCTTTATGGAGATCGCCAAGCTGCGCGCCCTGCGATGGCTTTGGGCCCGTGTAGCCGAGGCATGTGGGGTCGCGCCGGATGCGCGTACGGTCCCCGTCCACGCGATCACGTCGCCACGCTGTCTGACCGTGCGCGATCCGTGGGTCAATATGCTGCGCGGCACCGTCGAGTCGTTCGCCGCGGTGGTCGGCGGGGCGGATGTGCTTACTGTGCTTCCGTTCGACTCGGCGGCCGGGCAGTCGGACAAGCTCGGGCGGCGCATCGCCGTCAATACACAAACCATCCTCCGTGAGGAGAGCGGTCTCGATCGCGTCGAGGACCCGGCAGGCGGCAGCTACTTCGTCGAACGTCTGACCCACGATCTGGCCGCTACCGCGTGGGAACGCTTCCGCGACATCGAAGCGTCCGAGGGGATGGCCTCTCACCTGGTGTCCGGCGCTGTCGCCCGTGAGCTCGGCGAAGCATCCGCCCGTAAACGACACGCGGTCTGCACCCGCCGCGACCTGGTCACTGGTGTCAGCTCCTACCCGAATATCAACGAGGATCCACTCCTGCGGAAGCGGGTCGGCCGCGACGACCGGCGCCTGCCGGACGACGTGGAAACGGCCGTTCACCGCCCGCCCAGCGCCGATGCCTTCACGTTCGCTGCCGCAGTCGCGGCCGGCGGGGAGGGCGTCTCGGCCCGCGAGTTGGTCGAGATGTTCACCGGTGACGGGCAACCCGAGCTCATAACTGCGGCTGCCGCCAGCCGCGAGGCCCGGCCCTTCGAGGAGCTGCGCGACGCGTCGGACCGCCACCTCCGCCGGGTCGGCACACGCCCCCGGGCGTTCCTGGCCGTCGTGGGTCCACCCTCCGAGTATCGGGCGAGAGCCGCATTCGTTGCCGACCTCCTGGCAGCCGGCGGCATCACAGCAATTCGCGGACCTCGCGTCGAAGGCCCTGAGGACACAGTCGAGGCCTTTGCCTCCGGCGGCAGTCGCACGGTCGTGATCATTGCGGCCCAGGAGAGGGCTGTAGAGGTCGTGCCGCTCATGGCCGAAGCGCTGAAGGAGTGGGGAACACGCAGGATTCTGGTGGCGGCGCGTCCCCATGAGAGCTCGGCGGCGTGGCGAACCGCCGGGGTGGATGGTTACATCTACCCCGAGTGCGACGCGATCGCACTGCTCAGCGACATTCTCGAGGTCGAGGGGGTAGTTCGTGCCTAACTCCCGCATCCCCGATTTCAGCGCCGTCGACCTGGCCCCTGTCGTCATCAGACCGAGCGCTGGGTCCGCACCATCGGTCGTGACCACCCCGGAAGGCATCGATATCGCTCGACGATACACCGCCGACGATCTCGACGGCATCGACCACCTCCACTCGCTGCCGGGGATCGCCCCCTTCATCCGCGGCCCCTACCCCACAATGTACGCCGCTCGGCCGTGGACGATCCGCCAGTACGCGGGCTTCTCCACCGCCGAGGACTCAAACGCCTTTTACCGCCGCAACCTGGCGGCCGGCCAGAAGGGGCTCTCGATCGCCTTCGACCTCCCTACTCACCGCGGCTACGACTCCGATCACCCGCGGGTCCGGGGCGACGTGGGAATGGCCGGGGTCGCGGTGGACTCGATCCTCGACATGCGGGTGCTCTTCGAGGGCATCCCGTTGGACCAGGTCAGCGTCTCCATGACCATGAACGGGGCGGTGCTGCCGGTGATGGCGCTGTATATCGTCGCCGCCGAGGAGCAGGGCGTTGCGCCAGAGCAACTCTCAGGCACCATCCAGAACGACGTACTCAAGGAGTTCATGGTCCGCAATACCTACATTTACCCGCCGGAGCCGTCGATGCGGATCGTCGCCGACATCTTCCGCTACACCTCGGAGCGGATGCCGCGCTTCAACTCGATCTCCATCTCCGGCTATCACATGCAGGAGGCCGGCGCGACCCTCGACCTCGAGCTCGGCTACACCCTGGCGGACGGCATCGAGTACCTGCGCACCGGTATCGCCGCCGGTCTCGACGTCGACGTATTCGCGCCAAGGATCTCCTTCTTCTGGGCGATCGGAATGAACCTGTGGATGGAGATCGCCAAGCTGCGGGCGGCTCGGCTGCTGTGGGCCGAGATCGTGCGCGGGTTCGGCGCCTCCGACCCACGCTCACTCGCCCTGCGCACCCATTGCCAAACCTCGGGCTGGAGCCTGACCGCGCAGGACCCGTTCAACAACGTCGTCCGCACCTCGATCGAGGCGATGGCCGCAGCCTTCGGGCAAACGCAATCGTTGCACACGAACTCCTTGGACGAGGCCCTGGCTCTGCCGACTGATTTTTCGGCCCGCATCGCCCGCAACACCCAGATCCAGCTGCAGGAGGAAACGGGCATCTGTCGGGTCGCCGATCCGTGGGGCGGCTCCTACTTCGTGGAAAAATTGACCCACGATCTCGCTCACAGGGCATGGGACCACATTCGCGAAATCGAGGGGCTCGGCGGGATGGCCAGGGCAATCGCCGAGGGACTGCCGAAGAGGCGCATCGAGGAAGCGGCAGCACGCACCCAGGCGCGGATCGACTCCGGGCGCCAGAGCATCGTCGGGCTCAACCGGTTCCAGGTCGAGGACGAGGGCGAGATCGAGGTCCTCAGGGTGGACAACACCGCAGTCTATGAGACTCAGCTCGCACGGCTTGCGGCGCTGCGGGCGGACCGCAACGAAGATCTCGTCCGGTCTTGCCTCGCGGAGGTCTCGCTGGTCGCCCGCTCCGGCGAGGGCAATATGCTTGCGGCGGCCGTCGAGGCCGCTCGCGCAATGGCCACCGTCGGCGAAATCTCCGACGCCCTGGAGAAGGTCTTCGGGCGTCATCGGGAGACCATCCGCGCCATTTCGGGGGTGTACTCTGCAGAGGTTGGAGAGAGCATGGACGACGTGAAACGGGTACGAGCGGCGACCGACGCCTTCGCGAAGAGTGACGGGCGACGGCCGCGCATCCTGGTCGCCAAGGTCGGCCAAGACGGGCACGACCGCGGCCAGAAGGTGATCGCGACGGCGTTTGCGGATTTCGGCTTCGACGTCGACATCGGACCCATGTTCACGACTCCCGAGGAGACCGCCCGGCAGGCGGTGGAAAATGATGTCCACGTCGTCGGCGTCTCCTCGCTGGCGGCGGCGCACCTGACCCTGATCCCGCAGCTCAAGAAGGCGCTCGTGGAGCTCGGGCGCCCCGACATCCTGGTCGTCGTCGGCGGCGTCATTCCCCCGCAGGACCACGAGGCGCTTCGCGAGGCCGGCGCGGCATTTATCTTCGGTCCCGGGACCAACACGCCCGCAGCCGCGGTGGAGCTGATCGAGGAGTTGACGCGCCGCCTGGATCATACCGGCTGAGGTTTTGGAGTTCCTCAGCCGAACAGCAGCAGCGTTCTTGATGGTGCTCGTTGCCGGCTGCGCGAGCCACACGCTCGTGCCCTACGACCCCCAACGATCGAGCCCGCCGGACGCTACTTCCGCCAGAGAGCCGATCTACCCCTACCAGCGGCGGCAGATCTCGGTCGACAATCAGGATCTGAGCGACAAGGAAACCAGTTCATACAGGGTGCGACAGCTCGAGTTGGACTCGATCGACGAAAACGGCCAGAACAACGACCGGTTGACGGGTCTCTACTTTCAGGGAAAGGCGCCGGGCCGCAAACCGCTGGTCATCGTCCTTCCGATCTGGGGTAGCTACACCTACCCCCCCTACGCGATCTCCGCAGGTCTGCGCCGGCGATCTGAGGGGGGGATCAACGTGCTGCGGGTCGGCGGCGAGAGCTTTGTGTTGGATTGGGAGGACATGGCCGAGGCGCCGACCGAGGAGGCCTTTCTCGACGCGATGGCCGCCGGCCTGACTCGGGTTCGAGCCAACGTGGTCGATGTCAGCCGCATCATCGATTGGGCCGAGGCACAGCCCGACATCGACCCCGAGCGGATCGGTCTCATCGGTTTCAGCCACGGCGGCCTCACGGCCGGCCTCGTCGCCGTCAACGAGCCGCGGCTGGCGGCCACCATCATCGTCATGGGTGGCGCCTACCCTCACCGGATATTCGCCACATGTCCCGGGCGGGTCGGCAAGCTCAGGGAGGCCATCCTGGAGCGGTTCGATTGGACCGTGGAGGAGTACCAGGCGGCGCTCGAACCGGTTGTCAGACCCTACGATGCTGCAACGTATCCCGGCCGCGCCGATCCCGCCCGCATCCTCATCATCGATGCCGCCAAGGACCACTGCATCCCGCCGGATGCGCGCGACGCGCTGTGGGAGGTGCTCGGCCGGCCCGAACGCATCAGCCTCGAGTACGGCCACAAGAAAGCCTTCCTGTCCATGACGCCACTCGGCCTCAACTGGATGCGGAAACAGATCTACAGGTTCTTCGAGCTCAAGCTAGGTCCGGCGGCCGGAGGTTGAGAGTTGAGAGTTCAGCCTCTTGCAAAACCGCCATGGCTGTCGCTGCGTGACGCCTCCGCTTCCAATGACATAGGTAGGACTGTCAGTCTGAGGAGGACCAAACCCGCCAGCTCGCTATCGGTATCGCTATCGGTATCGCTATCGAATGGCCGAATTGCCACGGGGCCCATCGATAGCGATTGCGATTCCGATAGCGATAGCGATAGCGATCACGGGCCGGCCACCCGTTGTCATCTCTTGGATTGTCGGCCCGCACGGGCCCTGGGTTGCTCAGGATGACGAGCTTTGCCATCGCGCCCAAGCGCGGGCAAGATCCTCAAGCCACGCGAAGGTCCCCCGCGCCGATAATTCCGAATTCCGAATTCCGAATTCCTAATTCTTGTCTTCCTCCGTCCAATCAAACCAGTCGATATCAATCACACTGGTCGGCTCGCTGGTCAACATCATGACCGCCCGGTTGCCGTCGGTGAACCACGG
>JAOZUP010000212.1:0-2908 GCA_029938595.1 Thermoanaerobaculales bacterium
CCCAACCTCGTCGAACACATCCCGCTGACGCCAGATGTTGCGATCATCGAGGTCGAGGTGCCTCGATCCTTTGTGGGAAAGTCGCTGTCGGAACTCGATATTCGCGCCCGGCACCAGGTTCACGTGATCGGCATCATCCAGGGGATCAATCACGCCGGGGAAAAGAATGTCGTCATCGCCCCGACTGCCGATACCCTCTTTCAGGAAAACGATGTGGTGTTGGTGCTGGGAAAGACCGAGAGCCTGAAAAAGTTCACGAATTGGAGCCCCGGGAGGTAGCCCGCATTTCTCACCAGCTTCCTGCCGCGGTCGATGACGGAGTAATCACCAACCCCGTTTCCTAAGAATCTCCTCGATGTGCTCCTCAGCCACGTCGTCCTCGTGAGCGATGCGGGTCGCGCGCGCCGACCTGATGCGTTCGACCAGCGTCTCCACATCGGTGGGCTTCTCGAAGATGTCGGTGGCGCCACGGCGGATGGCCTCGACCGCCGTCTTCACGGTCGCCCGGCCGGAGAGGATCATCACCTGCAGCTCGGGCTGGATCTCGTGCAACCGGCGCAGAGTCTCGAGGCCGTCGAGATCTGGCATGGCGAGGTCGAGGAGCACCGCGTCAAAGGTCTCCTCCTCAACCGCCGAAATGGCCTCTCGGCCGGAGGTGGCGCAGGTCACGTCCAACCCACGTGAGCGCATACGTTCGGCGAGAACCTCGACAAATTCCTTCTCGTCGTCAACCAGCAGAACACGATCAGTTGCCATCGGGGTCCTCCTGTCCTTTGTCGTCCGCCGTCGCTTTGAGGGCCGGCGCGACGGCCGGCACGTCAAGGATAATTCTTCGGGGTGGTTCGGGGGGTGGTGGATCGAGGGTGTGGGCTGCTCCCCAGGAGAGGCGTCCTATCTCGAGGGCGGCGACCTCATCGACGACCCCCGGCGGCAACGGATCGGCGCTGGTGATGAAAAGCCGAGCCCAATCGCCATGTGGCGCGGCGTTGACCTCCACGCGGCGTTCGGAGTCGGCCGCGTCCAGGACCACTTCGATCGACCCAAAGATCGTCAGCAAGAGGGCGAAGGGGTCGCCCACCAATGTCACCGGCGATTCCGGCCGGTGAACCACGAGCTCGACCCGCGCCAGGCGGGCGGGGCGCGCGGCCAGCGATCCGGCCAACTCCAGTGTGTCACCGAGGTCGAACGCGATGTTGGCGTCATCGACGCTGTGCGCGAGGCTGTGGAGGAATTGGTTAAAGGTCTCCCCGCGCTCCACCTGGGCCTTGATCCGCCCGGCGAGCTCGGTGAGACGATTCGCCACACCCGCAGATTCCGGTTGGGCCCCACCGACGATATCCTGTTGCAGACCGGCTATTTCATTGATGATGTTGAAGACGTTGCTCAGCTCGTGCGACAGCCCTGCGATGACGTCTCCAAAAAAGAGGACGCCCTCGCGTTGCAGGGGCCGTCGATGGTCATTGCCCATCGGGACCGTTCCCTTCAGGGTTCACCGCCTGGTCGACGGTCGTCAGCAGATCCTCGAGATCAACCGGCTTCTCGAGATAGGCGACCGCGCCGAGACGACGGCCGATTTCGCTGTCCTTGGCCGAGCCGTGGCCCGTCATCAGAATCACCTTGACCTCGGGATGGCGGCGGTTGATGGTCCGAAGGACTTCCAACCCACCGGTGCCCGGCATCTTGACGTCGAGGACGACGACATCGAACGAGCCTTCGCGAAGATGGTCGAGCGCCTCGTCACCGGAGGTGGCTCCGACGCCGTCGATGCCGCGTAGCTCGAGCCGCTCCACGACCGCCGAGACCAGCTCCTTCTCGTCGTCAACAAACAACAGCCTCAGATCATCCATGCTCCTCATCCCTCCCGCGAGATTGGCAGCACGACCGTGAAGCGGGTTCCCGTACCCACCTCGCTCTCAACCCGGCACGTACCACCGAGCTTCTTGACGATGCCGTAAGTGATCGACAGCCCGAGACCGGTCCCGGTGCCCGATTTTGTGGAGAAGAACGGCTCGAAGATCCGCTGCAGATGCTCCTTGGGGATCCCGACGCCGTCGTCGGCGATCGTCACCGCGACATGATCTGCGTCCTCACGCGCGAGCTCGATCCCAATACGTCCCCCATCGGAGACCGCGGCGAAGGCGTTATTGAGGATGTTGAGGAAGACCTGCTGCAGTTGACCGCGATCACTGACCGCGGTCGGCAGGTTGTCCTGGACCTGAAAGCTCACCGTCAGGTCACGGTACTCGGCCTCTTGTTCGAGGAAGCCCAGGACCTCCCGGAGGAGGTTTTCGAGATCGATGGTCTCGGTCTGAACGTCCATGTGGCGTGCGAACCCGAGGAGGCGGTGGGTGACCTTCTTGCAGCGTTGGACCGATCGCAGGATCGAGTCCACAGCGGCCACGAGCCGCTCCTCATGCCGGGTCTCGGGCCCCACCGTGACCAGATCGAGAAGTAGTCCCGCCTTCTCGTTGATGATCGCGAGCGGGTTGTTGATCTCGTGGGCGACGCCGGCGGCCAGCCGTCCGATGGAGGCCAGCTTGTTGCTGTACTCCACCTGGTGATACAGGGCCGTCCGCCGCTCGTCGGCCTCGCGCAGCCGACTGATGAGCTGGCCCGAGCCCCACAGGATGACCGCCAGGATGAGACCGGCGCTGATGAACAGGAAAGCCAGCAGCTCGGAGCGGAGGGAGAACCAGCGTCCCATCGCCTCCCTTGCGGGCTTGATCTGGACGAGGATGAATGGCGAGATGTGAATATGGGCGGAGCTCATGAAGATGGTTCGGCCTCTGTCATCCTCGAGTTCGACAACCTCGACGGTTGGGGAGTAGTGCGGCACCGGCAGCGGGACCTGCCCGAGAATCTCCCCATAGTGCCGGGAGGGGGACTGCAGGATGCCCTGCCGGTTGAT
>JAOZUP010000212.1:3008-7014 GCA_029938595.1 Thermoanaerobaculales bacterium
AGCCGGCGGTAAGCCGATTCCGACACCTCCTCTCCCGGCACCTCCGGTTCTGGGAGGTCTGCTGTGCCCACGAGATCGCTGATCTCGGTGCTCCCCTGCGAAGTTTCAGTCATCGCTATGATCGCCGCGCGCGGTCTCGATTTTGAGGTAGGCCGCCCTCATCGTCTCGGTAAGCTCGTCGATGTCCACCGGCTTACGGAGGTAGGCGAAGGCGCCCAGCTCGGCCGCCAGCTCCTCCTCGGTCTTCGAGCCGTGCCCGGTAAGAATGATGACCTCTGTTTCGGGGTGGCTCTTCTTCATTCTGCGCAGCACCTCAAGCCCGTCGATGCCGGGCATCTTGAGGTCGAGCACCATCACCTCGGGCTGATCATCCGCCACCATCGCCAGAGCCTCTTCGCCGTCATAGGCGATCGCCGGCGTCATCTTGCGGGTTTCGAGACGTTCGGAGAGAGTGTTGACGAACTCCTGCTCATCATCGACCAGAAGCACCTTCGATGGCACATCGAGGTCAATCTTGAAGGAAATGTCGGGCTCTTTGAAGCGCGGCCCGGGTCGGACCTCGACTGAGGACACGCCCTCGACGTCGAGGGCAATCTTCTCCAGTTCTCGCCGTTGCCGGTCCCGAAAGATGCTGTACTTCTTGATCAAGATGATGGCACGATCGGCGTTGCAGACCACGTTCACGTCGTGCCCTTCGCGGGCAAGCTCGAGATTGACGGCCGCGGCACGACGAACGTCGGCCAGGGTTTGCTCACCGCCTCCAGTCAGGGCCAGCACCGGCCGCATCGCATGATCACAGATCAAGTCGACTGTGTCGTCGAGAGGAGTCTTCTGCATGGCGACAAAGATGTCGTACATGCTCGCGTCCCAGGAGCCGAGACCGACAACCAGGTCGATCCACTCTGCGCGAGCCTCGTCGTCGGCCTTGATGCGGCGCTTGCCATCCCGGTCTCCGACCTCCTGTTTTCCCGCCTCCCTGAGGCGGTAATCGTGGGTGCCGGCCAGGCAGACGCGCAGCACGTGAGTGAGCGTCGTGGACAGCAAGTGCCCGAGCAGACCGTGATAGACGAGGCCGTCAGCGGCGATGGCGTCGATCATCGCGACCCGTAGGGCAGCGACCGCCGTTGCAGAACGGCGGACGGAGGGAGCCATGACAGGAGCGGGTCCGTAGACAATGCGCTCCAGGGTATCGGTCTCGGCGCCGGCGAGCTCCGCTGCGGCGGCGAAGACCTCATTATCGGTAACGCGGCCGCTACCGAGCCTCTTTGCGACTCGGTCCGCTGCTTCCGGTCCGTGGCAAAACGTCGCGCTGTCGATCGTGATGACCGCCACGTCTCGATCCTCCAGCCGGCAGATTCTCGTCATGCAACTGCCAGTGGAATTCTGGCAGCCGGTGGCTCAACTGTCAATCCGAGGTTCGTCATGAGTTCCAGAAACGAGAGCTCTCTTGAGATCATCAATTATGCGTATACTACCGCGTGATGGAGCAACGGTAATTGACCATCGTGAGGCGTCTGTTCCCCTTCGTCGGCTGGTTTCAGGGCTACGACGTGGAAACGCTGCGCGCGGACTTCATGTCCGGTCTCACCGTCGCGCTGGTGCTGGTGCCACAATCGATGGCCTACGCTCAGCTTGCTGGTTTGCCGGCGTATTACGGGCTCTACGCCGCCTTCCTGCCGCCGATCGTGGCCAGTCTTTTCGGCTCCAGCCGGCAGCTCGCGACCGGCCCGGTGGCGGTGGTCTCGCTGATGACGGCCGCATCGCTCGAGCCTCTCGCCACCACGGGGAGCGAGGGTTACATCGCATACGCGGTCCTGCTCGCCCTGATGGTGGGTGTCTTCCAGCTCGCCCTTGGCGTGCTGCGCCTCGGTCTGATCGTCAACTTCTTGTCACACCCGGTGGTCAACGGCTTCACCAATGCGGCCGCCTTGATCATTGCCACATCGCAGCTGTCGAAGATCTTCGGCGTCTACGTCGACAAGGCCGAACACCACTCCGGGACGATCTACCGCGTGATCGAGGACGCCATCGACTACACCCACCTGCCGACCCTCGGGATGGCGGTGCTCGCCTTCGCGATCATGATTATTCTCAGGCGTGTGAACCGCAGGATTCCGAACGTTCTCGCTGCGGTCGTGGTGACCACTGCGCTGTCGTGGTCGCTGGGTTTCGAGAAGAATGAAACCGTGTCGCTCGGTCAGATCGAATCCGAAAGGGTGCACGAGCTGGTGGAGGCATTCAACGACACGGTGACCGAGGCACGACTGCTGGAAGAAACGCGTGCCGAGGGAAACGCTCTGCTCGATGAACAGATGAACAGCATCGGTCAACAGTGCATCGGCTGCCACGAAAACAGGTCGGCCGAGAGATTCACTTCTGAGGGGACGGACGAAGGAGGGCAGGACTTCGAGCGCAGGGCATTGGCTCTCCACCAAATGGCCGGACTGATCGACCACCGGATCGAGGAGCTCAAACACCACGTGTCGGCCTTTCGCACCGAGCTGAGGTCTTTTCGCTTCAAACGTGCCGCGGATATAGATGGCGGCCCGCGCTTCTATCCGGTGGGCGAAGCTGCCCCCGACATCGAGGTCGAAAGCCGCATGTGGCGAGTCACAGTCGGCAACAGCCCCCTCGATCTCGATGGGCTCATGATGACCGGAGGAGGGGCGGTGGTGGGGACGATTCCAGCCGGTCTCCCGCCCATCAGGCGGCCCGCGATCGACCTCCAGGTGGTGCCTAAGCTCTTCGTGGCGGCAATCATCATCTCCATTCTCGGCTTCATGGAGGCCATCTCGATCGCCAAGGCCATGGCAGCCATCACCAAGCAGAAGCTGGACCCGAACCAGGAGCTGATCGGTCAGGGGCTGGCCAACATCATCGGTTGCATGGGTCAGAGCTATGCCGTGTCCGGCTCCTTCTCGCGCTCCGCGGTCAACCTCCAAGCGGGTGCCAGGACCGGCATGTCGAACGTATTCTCGGGCATCATCGTGGCCATCGTCCTGCTCTTTTTTTCACCCCTCCTCTATCACCTCCCGCAGGCTGTACTGGCTGCGATCATCATGATGGCGGTGTTCGGCCTGCTCAACATCAGCGGTTTCGTGCACGCCTGGCGGACGCAGCCCTTCGATGGTGTCGTGTCGGCCATTACCTTCGTCAGTACGCTCGCCCTGGCGCCCCATCTCGAGGAGGGCCTCTTCCTCGGCGTCGCCCTGTCCCTCGGTGGCTACCTCTTCCGCACCATGCGACCGGAGGTGGCGGTCCTCGCTCCGACCCCGGATGGCGGGCTGGGGGACACCTCCCGGCACGGTCTCGAGCAGTGTCGATACCTGGCGGCCATCCGCTTCGACGGTCCGCTCAACTTCGCCAGCGCGTCCTATCTCGAGGACGGAGTTCTCGACCGCGTCTCGAAACTGCCGGATCTCAGGCACGTTCTGATCGTCGCCGACGGGATCAATGAGGTGGACGCCTCTGGTGAGGAGATGCTGCGTCACCTGGTCGAACATCTGCGCGAGGCTGGCCTGGACGTCTCCTTCAGCGGTCTCAAAGATCAGGTCGTCGATGTGCTCAAGCGCTCCCATCTGTATGATTTCATAGGTGGCAACCACGTCTATCCCAGCCTGGCGCACGCGATCGCGGCGATCTACGCCTCCGCCCACCCGGAGCCGGAACCGGACTGCCCCTTCCGCACCGTGATGCCGCGTCTGGCCGAGCTCTCCCTCCACCCCGACGGCTCACTGCGCGACGCCATCCGAAACGACCTCCCCTTGTGCCGGCACATTGCAGTCCTCCGTTTCGACGATCCGCTGACCTACGCCAATACCGACTTTCTGGAACAGGAGACGCTGCTCAAATTAGAGGGCAGGCCGGAGTTGCGGCAAGTCCTTTTCATCGCCCACGGCATCGCCGACATCGACCCTTCCGGAGCACAGAAGCTCTGCCAACTCGTCAACACGCTTCGCGACCAGGGTCTCGAGGTCTCCTTTTCGGGGTTCAGGGACGAGGTCCT
>JAOZUP010000213.1:0-1320 GCA_029938595.1 Thermoanaerobaculales bacterium
CCGACGAACGGCGGGGCGACGGCGGTGAGGACCTTCTCGAAATACGTACCGCCCTGGCCGAAGACGGTCGGTTGGTGGGGACGCTTGCGGTCGGCTTCTCCCTCGGACCGATCGAACGGGAGGTGCGCGACGTCGCGGGGCGGGTGGCGCTGGTGGCCCTCGTGTTGATGCTCGGGAACTCGATCATGACGGCGCTCTACGTGGAGACCCTGATTCGTCCGATCCTCAACCTCAACGAGACCATGAAGCGGGCCGGCCGGGGCGATCTCTCGGTTCGCGCGCCGAGCCGCCGTGGCGACGAGGTGGCCGAGCTCGGCGAGGTCTTCAACCGGATGATGAACGAGCTCGAAGCTTCCAGGGAGCGCGAGGAGCTGCAGCGTGCCCAGCTCGCTCACACCGAGAAGATGGCAGCGGTGGGAACCCTCGCCGCCGGGGTCGCGCACGAGGTCAACAACCCTCTTTCCGGGGTCCTGGCGAGCATCGAGAACATGCGAAATAACCCGGACGACGAGGAAATGCGCGACCGTTATCTGCAGCTCATCGCCGACGGTCTCAAACGCATCGAACGGACGGTCGCCAATCTCCTCAACTTCGCCCGACCGCGCGAGATCAAGCTCGAACCGACATCGGTCAACCACAACCTGCAACACGTGGTTGAGCTCGTGGCCTACCAGCTGCGCGCCGCCGGGGTCGAGGTTGAGATGGACCTCGACCCCAAACTGGCGGTTGTCGAGGCTGACCACTTCCAGATGGAGCAGCTGTTCCTCAACCTGGTGCTCAACGCCCTTGACGCCATGAAAGGGGGTGGAACGCTCTATCTGAGGACCCGCGTACGCGGTGGCAAGGTGATCGCCGAGGTTCGCGACACCGGCCACGGCATCTCGGCCGATATTCGGGACCGTATTTTCGACCCGTTTTTCACGACCCGTGAGGTCGGAGAAGGCACGGGTCTCGGGTTGGCGGTGAGCGGAAGCATCGTCGCCGCTCACGGCGGCACGATCGAGGTCGAGTCTTCGGTCGGGCGGGGGACCACGTTTCGTGTCATCATAATCGCCATGGCTGGGGACTGGAACGGGGAAAAATCGTGATGAAGATCTGCGGACACCGATTGCTGATCGTCGAGGATGAGCCGTTGCTGCGAATCACCATGGCCGACGCCCTGCGCAAGGAGGGGTGGGTGGTGGATGTGGCCGAGGACGGCGTCAAGGCCGCCGCCCTCTTCGAGCAGCATCAGCACGATCTCGTGGTCACCGATCTCGTGATGCCGCGTCTCGGCGGTCTCGAGCTCCTCAAACGGATCAAGGCGCTGAGCCCGGACAC
>JAOZUP010000213.1:1420-7007 GCA_029938595.1 Thermoanaerobaculales bacterium
GAGAGCGGCACCGGCAAGGAGATGGTGGCATCCGCCATCCACTTCAACTCACCGCGCCGCGCCAAGCCGTATCTCCGGGTCAGCTGTGCTTCGCTGCCCGAATCGCTCATCGAATCCGAGCTCTTCGGATTCGAGAAGGGGGCCTTCACCGGCGCCAGTGAACGGCGAATCGGGCGATTCGAAGCGGCGAGCGGAGGCACCCTCTTCCTCGATGAGATCGGCGAGCTCCCACTGTCGTTTCAGGTCAAGCTCCTTCGAGTCCTGCAGGAGCGCCAGATCGAACGTCTCGGCTCGAATCGTCCTGTCGATGTCGACGTCCGGATCGTCTCGGCATCGGTGCGGACGCTCGAGGAGGAGATCCGCCAGGGACGGTTCCGCGAGGATCTCTTCTTTCGGGTCAATACGGTCGCCATCGACCTTCCGCCGCTCCGCGAGCGTCGTGAGGACATTCCGTTGTTGGCGCATGCATTCCTGCAGGAGTTCGCATCCGACCGCCGGCGCGAGATCGAGGGTTTTTCCGATGATGCGATCGACCTCCTCGAGATGCACGCATGGCCGGGGAATGTCCGAGAGCTGCGAAATGTGGTCGAGCGGGCGGTCCTCTTCTGCCGGGGGCAGCTGGTAACGGTCGACGAGTTGCCGCCGAATATCCGCGGGGGCTCACCGGAGACGATTATCGGTGATCCTTCCCAGGTCGTTTCCATGCAGACGGCGGTGGTGCGAGCCGAGGTCGAGGCGATCCAGGCGGCCCTCGCCGTCACCCAGGGACGACGGGCCGACGCGGCCGAGCTCCTCGGCATCAGCCGCAAGACACTCTGGGAGAAGATCAAGACTCTCGAAATAGCGGTTGATTGATCCTTTCGCCGGATTCAATTCTCGGCCTCATATTCACGACATGAAGATCCCCCCTGAGTGAAGACGCCGAGCGGTTGTCGTGAATCTGAGGCCGAGAATTGAAAATGGGGAAGGTTGAGTGTGGATCGTAACTCCACATTGTGAAGACTCCCACAACGTCCTTGTATACTGAGTCTACGTCAGAGGGGGGTGTGTCGGTGAGGGTCTTTCAGACGTGGGCTGTCGTGCTTCTCGTGCTGTTGGCGGCGCCCTTGTCGGCTGGCGAGGGGGACGACGAGAACGGTTCCTCCCTGCGGGTGTTTTTCGACCAGGGTTTTCGGCTTGGGTCGACTGGTGACGCCTTCTCGTTGCGGATCAACGGTCTGCTCCAGATTCGCTACACCTACGTCGACTACGATCCGGCGATTCGGTTCAACCAGGAGGACTACTCCAACTTCTTCGTCCGCCGAGCTCGGCTTTATTTCACCGGCCACACCGGTAGCCCACGCTTCACCTATTTCATCCACGTGCAGCTCGAGCCGAGCCAGGGACTCAAGGCCAACGACCTGTGGGTCGAGTACAGGTTCTCGGACATGCTGCGGTTGGGCGCGGGGCGTAACAAGATCAGCTACGGCCTCGAGTTCATGAACTCGGGCTCCGCCCTCGGCATGGTGGAGCGGTCGTTGATGTACGGTGAGACCGATATCGACCTCGGCCCGGCTACCGAACCCGGGCCCCGTTACCCGGGCGGCGGTACGCGCCGCTTCGGTCTCAGCTGGTACGCGGACACCGGCTTCGCTACCGGCGGCATGACCCTCTACCGGTCGCAGGGGGTGCAGCTGCAGGGACGGCGCGGCTCCGACTCGAAACCCACCTTCGAGTACCAGGTTGGTCTGTGGCAGGGACGGAGCACCAGCAGCCTTTCAAACGGCGGCGACAATCACCTGGTGGCGGCGCGGGTCGGGTATCACCCTTGGGGTTTCGTGGACTGGAGGGTGGTGGGTGATATGGAAGACACGGCTCGTTTCAAGCTTGGTTTGATCGGCTCCTTCTACTCGAACGCTGGGGACCAACCTTACGCCTTCGACGAGAGCGGCTACAACGTGGCCGCCATCGCCCGCTACCGCGGGTGGTCGTTCGACATGGAGTGGGGCACCGAGGCCTACGACTTCGACGTCTTCGACGACGACTTCGAGCGTGCGGGGTGGAGGGTAGCTGTGGGCTGGTACGTGGTGCCACGTACGCTCGAGGTGCGTGCCCGCCACGCCGAGATCAACCGTCTCAAAGACCCCACCTATCGAAAGGCCGTCGACTCCGGTCTCGGCATTCCCGAGGTATGGGACGGCGAGGATTGGGCGCCCGCGCTCGAGGCGACGATCTCCGAGACCTCCGCGGCCGTAAGCTATTACCTGCCGGGATGGCGCAACAAGGTAGCGGTCGATGTCTCGCGTCTCGAGAGGCAGTTTGCCGCCGACCCCGAAGCCGTCATCGACGGTGTTGCGATGTCGATCGCAAAGGCGCCCGACCAGGTCGACTACCGCATTCGCGCGATGGTGCAGCTCGTTTTCTGACCACCCTCCCGCCCATCGACTCAAACCGCAGATAGCGCAGATAGACGCAGATACCAGGGCGAAGATAATCTGCGCTCATCTGCGTGATCTGCGATTTCTTCGGGGTGGGTGGGGACCGCGAATCAGGTATTGAGTCCGAGGCGTTCGCCATCGTAGCTGTCCGTCGTGACCTCGTCGCACCAGTCCTGGTGGTCGAGGTACCACTGAACCGTGGCCCGCAGACCGGAGGCGAAGTCGAAGCGCGGCGCCCATTCGAGCTCGGTGATGATGCGGTCGGCGTCGATGGCATACCGCAGATCGTGACCCGGACGATCTGTGACGAACTCGATCAGATCCCGTCGACTGCCGGCCTCCGGACGCGGCCTGAGCTCGTCGACCAGGTCACAGATGGCGTGAACGACCTCGAGATTTGTGCGCTCGTTGTGGCCGCCCATGTTGTAGGTGCGCCCCGGCGCGCCCGATCGAATGATCAGGTCGAGGGCGCGGCAGTGGTCCTCCACATGCAGCCAGTCGCGGATATTGGCGCCCTCGCCGTACACCGGCAGAGGCTTGCCAGCGGCGGCATTCGCGATGATCAGCGGGATCAGCTTCTCGGGATACTGGTAGGGACCATAGTTGTTGGAGCAGTTGGAAAGGGTGACCGGCAGCCCGTAGGTGCGATGCCAGGCTCGTGCCAGGTGATCGGCGGCCGCCTTCGAGGCCGAGTAGGGGCTGGAGGGGTCGTAGGGGGTAGCCTCGGAAAAAAGCCCTTCGGCGCCGAGCGAGCCGAAGACCTCGTCGGTGCTGACGTGGTGGAAGCGAACATCGGATCGGTCCCGCCAGGCCGATCGAGCGGCCTCCAGGAGGATGGCGGTCCCGCGCACGTTGGTGTCGATGAAGTCGATCGGGCCGTCGATCGACCGGTCGACGTGGCTCTCGGCCGCGAGGTGGACCACCGTGTCCACCTCGTGCTCGGTGAAGATCCGGCGCATGGTGTCGGTATCGCAGATGTTTGCATGGATGAAGGTGTAGCGTGGCCCATAGTCGTCGGCCACCCCGTCGAGATTGGCGAGATGGCCGGCGTAGGTCAGGGCATCGACGTTGACCAGCTTGAGCTCGGGGTCGGCGGCTAGAGCCCAACGGACATAGTTGCTGCCGATGAACCCGGCGCCCCCGGTCACCATCATCGAGCGCGGGCGGTGTGTTGATTCACCCATCGCCAAACGCCGGCAGGTCGTTCTCCGACGTCTCCGCCAGCGACAACCACTCGCAGTCGCGGCCTGAGAGGATGGGTTCGACACCGTCGAGGGGCCACTCGATTCCGATGGTGGGGTCGTCCCACGGCAGGCCACGCTCGTCCTTCATGCTGTAAAAGTCCGAGCACTTGTACTGGAACTCGGCAACCTCGCTGAGGACCAGGAAACCGTGTGCAAATCCCTCGGGAGCGAAGAGCTGGAGACGGTTGTCCTCGCTCAGCTCGATCCCGAACCAGCGCCCGAACGACGGGCTGCCGTGGCGAATGTCCACCACGACATCGAAGACACTGCCGCGGGTGGTGCGCACCAGCTTGGCCTGGGCGTGGCCGAGCTGGTAGTGGAGGCCGCGCAGCACGCCGAGCGACGAGCGCGAGTGATTGTCCTGGACGAAGTTGCGGTCGATTCCGAGCTCGGCAAATCTCTGCCGGTTGTACGACTCCATGAAGAAACCCCGGGAATCCTCGTAGACCTCGGGCGAGAGAACCTTGATCCCCCGCAGGGGCTCGTCAACCAGCCGCACTGGGATTCCCCCCGCTTTCGAGCGCCTCGGCCAGATAGGTGCCGTAGGTCGAGTTTCCCGCGGCTTCCACCTCGCTACGGAAGCCCTCGGTCGTGATCCACCCCTGATTCCACGCGATCTCCTCGACGCAGCCGACCTTGAGGCCCTGCCGGTCCTCGATCGCCTGGATGAAGTTGGACGCCTCGATCAGGCTGCGGTGGGTGCCGGCGTCCAGCCACGCGTAGCCGCGCTCGAGGACGGAGACGGTGAGCCGACCCTGCTCGAGGTAGCAACGGTTGAGATCGGTGATCTCAAATTCGCCGCGGGGGCTCGGTTCGAGCCGGGCCGCCAGATCGCAGACGTCGGGGCCGTAGAAATACAGGCCGGGGACGGCGAACGGGCTCTTCGGGTGCTCGGGCTTCTCCTCGATCGACAGGGCCTTGCCGTCGGCGTCGAACTCGACCACGCCGTATCGTTCCGGGTCGCGGACCCGGTAGCCGAAGATGCGGGCGCCGTCTGAAAGGGTGGCGCAGCTTGTCAGCATGGTCGGCAGGCTCGGGCCGTGCAGGATGTTGTCGCCGAGAACCAGACAGGCGGGGCCGCCCGCGAGGAAGTCTCGCCCGAGGATGAAGGCCTGGGCGAGGCCCTCGGGGCGCGGTTGCTCGCAGTAGTCGAAGCGCATCCCGAGCCGGTTTCCGTCGCCGAAGAGCTCGCGATAGGACGGCAAATCACGCGGTGTCGAAATGATGAGCACCTCGCGGAGGCCGGCATGCATGAGCAGGCTCATTGGGTAGTAGACCATCGGCTTGTCGTAAACCGGCAGGAGCTGCTTGCTGATGACGCTGGTCACCGGGTGGAGGCGAGTGCCCGAACCGCCGGCAAGAATGATGCCCTTCATGGCTTGTTCTCCATCGGCGACACCTTAACACAGGGGGAAACGAGGCTGGAAAGTGGGTGAGCACAGGGCGCCGATCGCTATCGCTATCGGAATCGCAATCGCTATCGATGGAGACCGGGCGAATTCAATCATTCGATACCGATACCGATACCGATAGCGATTCCGATTCCGATTGCGATCGAAACTGCGGACAAGGGCGTGGGAACATTCATAACGGAGTCTGCGTATTCATGGATGGAGGAGAAAATGTGGACATTCATTCTGTGGTTGATCCTGCTGGTGATCGCCTGGCCTCTGGCGCTGCTGGCTCTGGTGCTCTATCCAATCGTGTGGTTGCTGCTGCTGCCGTTCCGGCTCATCGGCATTACAGTCGACGCGGTCTTCAGGTTCCTGCACTCGGTGTTGCTGCTGCCGGCGAGGGTGCTGCGAGGTCCCGCTAACGCGTAGAAGCAACAAGTTAAGAGTTGAGAGTTTAGAGTTAAGAGTTGGGAAGGGGAGTAGCGTAACTCTCAACTCTCAACTTTTAACTCTCAACTCCCTACCTATTCGA
>JAOZUP010000010.1 GCA_029938595.1 Thermoanaerobaculales bacterium
GTCCTCCTCGATCTCTCGGACGCTCGACCCGGGCTCAACTCGTACCCCATCAACGCGAGCGACATCCCGCTGCCCGCCGAGGTGGACGTGGTCAGTGTCGACCCGCCCGCAATCACTCTCGAGCTGGAGCGTCAGGCTGCGCGGCTGGTTCCGATCCGGCCCCTGATCGATGGCGAGCCGGCCCCCGGATTTGTCCTCGGCGAGGTACGTGTCGTACCCTGGGAGTACACTGTCGAGGGACCCGAGAGTCTCATCCTGGCCCTCGAGTCGGTCGGAACGAGCCAGGTTTCGATCGAAGGGGCGGTCGGTCCCGTGGAGGCCGTAGTCCAACCAGCCCTGCCAAATCCACAGCTGCGGGCGCTCGGTCTGGGGCCGATTCAGGTCACCGTGGACATCGTTCCAGAGATCCTCCTGGATGAGGAGGAAGCTGTTAGCGATTGACGATACGGAATTAGGTATAGGCGCTCGAAGGGAGGGGATAAACCCCTCCCCTACAAAAAGAACCGTAAGGGCGGGGTTTATCCCCGCCCGCATGTCGCTTCTGGACTAAGGTAAGAGAATGAAATCACTTTTTGGAACCGACGGAATACGCGGGAGAGCCTTCGAGCCACCGCTGGACGAGGACACCATCCGCCGCCTCGGCGCTGCCCTTGCCGCCAGTCTGGTCGAGGAGTGCTCCGAAGCCCACATCCTTCTCGCGGGAGATACACGAATCTCCACCGCTTCTCTCGCCGAATGGCTGGCCTCGAGCTTTCAGGCGGCCGGGGGAAAGGTGACCTGGGCAGGCGTACTGCCGACGCCGGCTGTCTCGCGCCTCCTGCCCCAAGGGAACTGCACGGCGGGAGTTGTCATCTCGGCTTCTCACAACCCCGCCCACGACAACGGCATCAAGATCCTCGCTCCCGGCGGGGAAAAGCTGGCCGACGAGCGGGAACGTCACCTCGAGGTGAGCATCCCTGACAGCCCGATCGAGATCGGGCCCGGCCTGCCGGCGATCGATACATCGCTCGCTGAACGCTATGTGGATCTGCTGGTGGCAAGCCATCCGACGCCGAACCCGCTCTCAGGACTGCACGTCGTGGTGGATGCGGCCAACGGCGCCGCATCGGAGATTGCTCACCCGTTCCTCGAAAAACTCGGGGCCCGGGTCACGGCCATCGCCTCCGAACCGGACGGCCACAATATCAACGCGGATTGCGGTGCCACCGCACCGGACAGGCTCGCACGCATGGTGGTCGAGCTTGGCGCCCAGGCGGGCCTCGCCCTCGACGGTGATGCCGATCGAGCCGTGCTGGTCGACGAATCCGGTTCGATACTGGATGGAGACGACATCCTATTGGCGTGGGCCCGAACGCTTCGCGCCAGTTCTCAGCTGCCCGGCGGACAGGTGGTAGCGACGGTGATGAGCAATTTCGGTCTCGAAAACGTGCTGCGCCGGGAGGGCATGGAGCTCATCCGCTGTCCGGTTGGCGACCGTGCAGTGTGGTTGACGATGACCGAGCACGGCGCCGCCCTCGGTGGGGAGCAATCAGGGCACATCATCTGCTCACACTACGGTGTTTCTGGGGACGGCCTCTTGACCGGCTCACACCTTCTCGCGATCGCAGCCGATCGCGGAGTACCGGTTTCCGCGCTATCCGACCTCGAGAGGCTGCCGCAGATCCTGATCAACGTCACCGTGGAGAGAAAGCTGCCGTTCGAGGATCTGCCACGGGTCTCGAAAGCGCTGGCCCATGCCCACGAAACCCTCGATACCAGGGGCCGCATCCTCCTGCGCTACTCGGGCACCGAACCTCTGGCGCGCGTAATGATCGAAGGTGAGGACGCAAACGAAATCCAAGCGCTGGCCGACAGCATCGCCGAGGCGATTCGCAGCGAACTGCGCTAAACGCTCTCCCGCGGTGCCAGGCACCGCCAAAAGCTGTCATCCTGAGCTTTTCAGGGCCCTTGCGGGCTGACAATACGGGAAATGACAACGGGCGGACGGCCCGTGATCGCTATCGGAATCGCAATCGCTATCGATGCGCCCCGTGCCAATCCGGCCATTCGATAGCGATACCGATAGCGATACCGATAGCGAGCTGGCGGGTTTGGTCCTCCTCAGACCGACAGTCCCACCTATGTCATTGGAAGCGAGTGGAGGCCGCAGGCCGGAAAGAGTCGAAGGATCTCCTCCAGCTTGGTGAGGTATTCCATCCCTGAACGTCGCTCCGTGCTTCGGGGGGTCCTTCGACTCGCTCGTCTAACTCGCTCGCTCAGGATGACAGCCATGGGGGTTTTGCACGAGGTTCAACTGATGCCTTCCCCGACGATTGTGATGATCGAGCGCGCGACGCGGTCCGGCTCTTCGAGGGGCAGGAGGTGACCGCAGTCTTCGAGAATCTCGAGGCGGGCGCCGGGTATGCCGGCAGCCGCTTCCTCGGCCCAGGCGCGAAAGCCCAGCGTCTCGCGGTCGCCGGCGAGAACGAGGGTCGGGGCCTCGATCTCGGCGAGACGATCGGGCACAGCCCATGATCGTTCGACCGCGTCCCTCTCGGTGGCCAAGTACTCCGCCCCGGGGAAGTCGCGCGTGATCTTCTCCGCCGCCTCACGAATACCGGCCTTGGAAAAGGAGAACTCGAACAGAGGGTTTTCGGACCACGGCCCGGCCATGGCCGCGGCGATGCCGTCGGTCCTCGCGACACGCGCCACCTGCATGAGGTTTTCCATGAAGGCGGGTTCAAAAGCTCGATCGGGCATCACCGGCGACATCAGCAGCAGAGATCCCACCCGACCGGCCATCGTCAGGGCCACCTCGAGCGCGATGCCGCCACCGACCGAGTAACCCACCACGGCAGCCGAGTCGACACCGGCATCGTCAAGCACCGCCGCCATGTCGGCAGCGTGGTTGATCCAGTGGTAACCCGAGTTGGGCCGGGCACTGCGACCGTGCCCCCGGAGATCGGGCCGAAGCACCCTGAGTCCGGCCTCTCGAAGCTCCGGCATCACCGGATCCCAGATGCGCCGGTCCTGAGTGTGACCGTGGATCAGGAGAACCGGCGAGCCAGACCCTTCATCGTCGTAGTAGAGCTTCACGTCGGCATTGTTGGCTTCCGGCATCGCGCCTCCCTCTGCTGAATTCACCTGATTGTAAACGGGTCGATTTCGGATTTCGGATTTCGGATTTCGGATTTGCCATACATCCAGCTTCACGCTGTTCGATACACCGTGACGAGCCTACACACCGAAGAACCACAGAGGCACAGAGGGACACAGAGGAAAACACAGAGTTTCTTCTTGACAGGGCCTCGAGGCAACCGTGACGTTCTCGTCCACCCACTTGGCTGTCATCCTTCGACTCGCACACTTCGTTCGCTCGATCAGGGAAACGGCTGACCCGACTCCGGCGTCAGAAAGACCACTCCCAAAACTCAGAAGATCACGAGGCGGGTGTCCTCACCCGCATCGTGAAGTTCTGAGAGGGGCGGCCATGGTCGAGATGGGTTACACTTTGCAGCCGCTGCTCGGTTATCGGGCGGCCCAACTGGAGGTACCGAATGGCGCTGACAGAACAGATGATCCTTGAGAAGCTGAACGAGATTCACGCGCCGGGCAGCCAGATGAGCCTGGTCGAGTCCGGCGCGGTGCGTCAGCTCGAAGTGGAAGGCACATCGGTCACGATCGTCCTCGCGGTTGACGCGCCGCAACCGTCGACTGCCGGCGAGGTCAAGACAGCGGTCGAGGAAGCCCTGGCCGCGATGGATGAGGTCGAAACCGCCGCGGTCACGGTGCATCCCCTGCTGACAACCGTGCAGCCAGGACCCGCTGCCACACCCGAGCCACCGCCCACCTGGGCTGACAAGATTCCCGACGTCCGCAACGTTATCGCCGTCGCGTCAGGTAAGGGTGGCGTCGGCAAGTCCACGGTGTCGGCCAACCTGGCCCTCGCACTGGCCGCCCTCGGTCACAAGGTGGGACTCCTCGACGCCGATATCTACGGCCCCTCGCAGCAAATCATGATGGGCACCACCGAAGAACCAAAGGGCGACCCCGAAGGAAAGATCCACCCCGTCGAGGCGCCGGGAGGGGTCAAGGTGATGTCCTTCGGCTTCCTCGTCGATCCCGATCAGCCCGTGATCTGGCGCGGGCCAATGCTGCAGAAGGCCCTCGAGCAATTTGTCGGCGACGTCCTGTGGGGAGAGCTCGATTACCTCGTGGTCGACCTGCCGCCCGGGACCGGCGACGTGGCGCTGACCCTGTGCCAGAACGTGCCCATGGCCGGGGTCGTGATCGTCACTACACCACAGGACGTGGCCCTGGTCGACGCCCGCAAGAGCCTCCACATGTTCCGCAAGCTGGAGGTCCCGGTGCTCGGCATCGTTGAAAACATGAGCGCCTACGAGTGTCCCGAGTGCGGGCACGTCGAGCATATATTCGGCGCCGGCGGCGGCCGGCGCACCGCGGAGGAGCTCGAGACCCCCCTCCTCGGGTCGATCCCGCTCGACGCCGCAATTGTCATCGGCGGTGACACCGGCAAACCGGTGGTGGCCGAGCGCCCCGACTCCCCCGCCGGCCGTGCCTTCACCGAGCTCGCGCGCAAACTGAGTCAGGGCGATTCTGAGTAGTTGACGTTGACCGTGGTGGTACCGTCCTCCGAATTCAGGATCGCCATCACGGTGCGGCCCGAACCCTCGTGACTGCCGTTGACCATGCCACCCTGGGTGTCGTCCTGGGAGAAGGTGTTCACGCTGACCGAATATCCCTCTCCTTCGAGCGCCGAGCGGTAGAACTCCAACACCTTGGCCACCGGATCCGAGGTCTCGAGTTGGAAGCCCCCGCTGACTGAATCAGCAGTGTTCAGGCTGTGCCGGTTTGCAGGCTCTGCTCCCGTGTACACAGGCACCCAGGCCGGAAGATTTTCGGAAACCACGCCAGCCTGGTAGACCACGGAACCGTCGTCAGTCGTAATGTTGACCGAACCGCTCTCTGCAACCCCGCTGGCGTCTATCGTGACCTCGCCATCGTCGGTTGTGAAGCTGAACTTGCCCTCCTCGATGTCTGAGAAGTTGACTGTAACGACCTCTCCGGTTTTGGTGTTGCGGACGGTGATCGTGCCCTCATCTTCATCGGTCGACACTTCTTCAAGCTCAGGGTTGAGCTTGACTATCAGGCGCGCTGTCGCCATGGCCGGATTATCCTCGAAATCTCCCGCCACCGCCTTAACCTTGTTCGCCACCAGGAAACCGGCGACCGTCATCACAATCACCGCGAGAATAACCAACGCCCCGCAGCCGATCCCGACCCACGCCCAGACCGGAAGCCCCGTTTTTGCCGGTGCCTGCTCGCCGTTGCTCATCACAACCTCCATCTGCGGCCGCCCAGGCCGCTGCCATTTCGTTGATGCGGGGAGGATACCACCGTTCGCGAGAGGGGTGGAGAGAACGAGGAGAGTCCAATCGCTATCGCTATCGCTATCGGTATCGGTATCGGTATCGGCCTCTCATGCCGCACCGCGTTCGATAGCGATAGCGAAAGCGATTCCGATTGCGATCACGACAACACCGGTGGATCTCAAACAACAATCCGGCTACGATGTCCTGTAGTGGACGAACCCGGGAGCAAACGTAGTGGACGCTGACATCATCGCGGTGATCCTCTGCCTGTTCGGTTCTGCATTCTTCTCCGGTTCCGAGACCGCCCTCACCTCGCTGCCCGTGACCCGCCTCGAGGCCCTCCGTGAGAGGAGCGGCCGCCTCACGCGGGCCGGGCTCGACCGCTGGGCCGACGCGCCCCAGGACTTCCTGATCACCATCCTGGTCGGCAACAACCTTGTCAACGTCCTCGCTTCGGCCCTCGCCACCTCGATCGCCTACCGCGTCTCCGAGAACGGCGGTCTCGCGCTGGTCGTGGGTCTCATGACGCTCGGAATCCTGATCTTCGGCGAGATCACCCCCAAGACCCTCGCGCAACGCCATGCCGAGTGGATCGCCGCCCGGGTGGCACCAATTCTCTACGTACTCGATCTCGTGCTGACCCCAATCAACAGGGTGCTCGGGTTGCTCGCGCGGGTGCTCTCCCATGGCGAGGGCCCTGAGCTCCCCGTCACCGAGAAGGATCTGCTCTTCATGCTCCGGCTCGCCCACCGCCACGCCCACCTGCCCCGCGACTCACGTTGGATGATCGAGTCGGTCTTGCGCTTCCAATACGCTGTGGCTCGCGAGGTCATGGTTCCACGGCCGATGGTTGCGACCGTCGACAGCTCCTGGGAGCTCGAGACCCTGCAGGATTTCATCACAACAACCCCGCACAGCCGGTTCCCGGTAGTCGAGGGATCACCCGACGACATCGTCGGCGTACTCCACGCCAAGCACCTGCTGCGCCTGCGCCCCGATCAGTCGTGGCTCGATCTCGTGGTGTCGGCGGTCTTCGTCCCCGAGAGCCGCGCCCTGCCCGATCTGCTGCAGGACTTCCGGCGGACGGGAAAACACCTTGCCCTCGTCCTCGACGAGTTCGGCGGGCTGTCCGGAATCGTGACTCTCGAGGACGTGCTGGAGCTGGTGGTCGGAGATATCCAGGACGAGTTCGATATCGCCGGGGAGAGCGTCATCGAGGCTACCGACAATGGCTGGCGGGTGGCCGGTCATCTCTCCTTACGACGACTCGAGTCGATTCTCCACCGTAACATCGAGCAACCCGAGGACATCGACTCGGTTGGCGGCCTCGTCACCGACCTCCTCGAGGACGAGGCTACGATCGGGTCGACGGTCGAGTGGGACGGCCTGCGCCTCGAGGTCGAAGAGGTCGAGGACGGTCGCGCCACCAGGGTGCTGGTGACTCGCGTCCCCGCCGAAGCCTGATGCCGGAGTAGGAAACAAGATGGTTTTTAGTTTTTAGTTTTTAGTTTTCACGCACTTGCTCAGAAGCCCGTAGGGGAGAATGTAGGGGAACTAAAAACTCAAAACTGAAAACTTAAAACTCATGCTGGTGGGTGGTCCCCGCTGCCCCTCCGCTCCGCTACTCGCCGCCTGTAACAGTACGGATGGTGCGGATCCGGTCGCCGACCCGTATTTCGGTCAGCACCTCGCGGCCCGACACCACCTCGCCGAAGTTGGTGTAGTGGCCGGTGAGGCGGTCGGCGGGCAGGAGGGTGACGAAGAGCTGGCAACCGCCGGTGTTGGGCCCCGAGGTCGCGATCCCGACCCGCCAGGAGTCGAAGGGCACGAGCGAGGGCTCGTCGGGCAGGGCGAAGCCCGGCCCGCCCCAGCCGTCGCCCCTGGGGTCGCCGCCCTGGACCACGAAATTGGGGACTACGCGGTGAAAGTCGAGCCCGTCGTAAAAACCGTCCACGGCGAGGTCCCAGATCTCGCGCGAGGTGATGGGCGTGGAGTCGAGGTCGAGGCGGATCCGGAAGGTGCCGCGGTCGGTGATGACGTCCAGAGCACGTGGCTCCGCCGTCCATTCGTCGAGGGCCTCGTACCAGCGCGTGCCATGGCGTGGTTCGCGGGCCGGCAGCACGGCATCCAGATCCAACCCGCGCGCTCCGTTGACGACCATCGCCGCCACCGCCGAGTTCGGGTCCTCGATACCGAGCGCGAGGAGACCCACGCGTTCGCCTTCGGTCGCAGCCCCGGCGAGGGCCGAGACGATGGCCTCGGCGCGGGCGTCAACCATCGTGTCGCCCTTCCACGAAGCGTAGAGCTCGACGAGCTCTTCGACCCCCGGCGCCGCACCGGCCTCCCGAAGAAGCGACAGCACCTGCGAGCGAACCGCCGGGTCGGGATCGGCCGAAAGCAGGCCGAGAACCTGCTCGCGCCGCGCGAGCGTCTGCTCATCGTCGAGGCTCCCCAACCAGGCGAGACGAACGCCCGCGTCCTTGTCCGCGGCAGCCAGCCGCTCGATCTCCGGTCCCGAAGCCGCAGCGACCCGCGCCGCCGCCCGGCGCCGCCACAGCTCGGGCGAGCCAAACCACTTCCGGACCACCTTGCGGGCCCGGTCGATATCTCGTCCCGCGAGGGCGACCAGGGCCTCCGACGCGAGCCACGAGTCTTCGCCCTTCACCACCGCAAGAAGCTCGGCGGTCGTGCCCACGCCCGGCTGGGCTCCGGCCGCCGCCAGTGCGGAGACCGCAAGGTGTGGGTGCTTGGAAGCGAAGTCCGCAACGACACGTCCCGCGGAGGCGGCGGGTACGGCAACCTCGGTCTGAACCGCGAGCACCCGGCACGCCGCGGCACGGACCCGCCAGTCCGGATCCTCGAGGGCGGCCAGGACGGCATCGAGGTCCAGCTTTGCCAGGGCGCCGGTCTGGAAGCCCTGCAGCGCCGTGGCCCGGATCACCGGCTCGGCGTCGGCCGCCAATCGGCGCTGGGCATCGCGGACTGCCGCCGCGCCGGTGCGGGAGAGCGAGTAGGCCGCGGCCCGCCGAAGATGAACATCGGGGCTCTTGGCGAAAGCAGCCACCGCCGCCGGCCACGGGCTGTCTTCCAGTCGCCAGAGATTGGCGAGCAGGGTGACCAGCACCGGCCGGTTTCGTTCGGCCTCGAGGAGCTTGGAGAGCGGCTCGAAGGCCCGGTCGCCGCCGTGGCAGGCCGCCCATGCCGCCGCTTGCCGCACGACCGGAGAGGTGTCACTGAGACCGTGCAGCGCGAGATTGAGCCCGGACGGGCCGAGCCTGCCGGCGGCAAGCATCACCTGCTCGCGGACGCGGGGGTCGCCGTCCATCATGTAGCGGCTGATCAACGGCAGATCCCCGGCATCGACGTTGGCGGCCAAGACCTGGACCGCGTGCGCGCGGACGGCCGGGAAGGGGTCGGCGAGCATGGCAACCGCCATCGACAGCTCGAGGTCCCAGCCGTCGATCGCCCGGTACAAATACACCTGCCGAGAACCGATACCGACCGGTGTCTGAGCGGCGACAAAGGTCGCGCCCATCACCACGACCGCCAGCAGTCTCATCAGGGTTCTCATCATCACGCTCCATAGAGCAGACGGTCGCCGAGCACCGGCGGCAGACCGGCGTTGAGGATTCTGCGGCGGGCGACCGATGCGCTGTAGGCGACCCGGTACAGGTAGATTCGACGTTGATCGGTGTCGAGGATGGCGTAGGCGGCACGCGGGTCGCGGTCCCGCGGCTGACCCACCGAGCCCGGATTGATGAGGTATCGCCGGTCGGGATCGAGGTCGAGGACGATTCGCCGTCCTGAGAGCAGCCGCACCTTGAGTGTCTGCTTGCCGTTGTCCTCGCGGAGCATGAACAGAGACGGAACGTGGGTGTGGCCGAAAAAGATGAGCTGGTGGGGGAGGCCCGCGAAGGCGAGCTGCGCGTCGTGGGCGGAGAAGATGTAGGCGTCCTCGTCAACGCTCGAGCCGTGGCAAATCGCCACATCGTCTGTCAGACCGAAAGGTCCCTCCGGAAAGGACCTCAGAAACTCCAGGTTGCGTTCCTCGAGGTGGTTCAGAGTCCAGGTCGCCGCCTGCCGCGCGAACCGGTTGAAGTACTCGGCGCTGTCCAGCCCGCTGCAGACCCGGTCGTGGTTGCCCCGCACCGCGTCCAGCGCCGGTCCAAGCGAACGAATCCACTCCAGCACCTGGTTCGGCGAGGCACCGTAGCCCACCGCGTCCCCAAGGAACACGACCCGGTCGAACCGCTTGCGGCGGACGTGGGCCTTGACCGCCTGCAGCGCCGCCCAGTTGGCGTGGATATCACTCAGGATCAGATAGCGCACGGCGCCACCTCTCCTAGCACGCGATCCGCAACCTCGTCCGGGGTCTCCGATCCTTCGAGGACGATGCTCACATCTGCACGACGATACTCGGGCCGCCGTTCCTCGAAGAGGCTGCGCACCTGCTCGGTATTGGCATACATCGGGCGGCCGCCGTTGTCGACGGCCAATCGCCGATCGAGCTCTTCCCACGGAAGATCGAGATAGACCGAGACACCTTTCGATTCGCTGATGATTTCACGATTGTGCCCGACGCAGAATGCCCCGCCGCCGGTGGCCACCACCACGTCCTGCTTGTCGGCGCAGCGGGCCAGCTCGTCAGTCTCGGCCGCGCGAAAGATGCCCTCGCCGTGCACCGCGAAAACCTCCGATATCGACACCCCGAACCTCTCGCCGAGCCGCTCGTCGAGGTCGATGAACTGGCATCCGAGACGCGCCGCCAGGGCAGCGCCCACCAGGGTCTTCCCCGCGCCCATAAATCCAACCAGGTAGATGTTCCGCATCACAATAATGGTATCACCCGGCGTTCGGCCGCTGGGCCGCAGGACCACTCCTCATGTTCTTTTCTCGGTCTCAGGTTTTCTTTGAGATTGGTGCCGAATCACTGCGCCCAGGCGGGAAAACCTGAGACCGAGAAAAGAAGAATAGGTTTTGGCTAGGCGAGAAAGCGTTCCATGAAGTGGGTGTCAAAGGCACCCGAAACGAATTCTTCGTTGTCGAGGATTCGGAGGTGGAGCGGTGCCGTGGTCTTGACGCCCTCGATTCGCAACATTTGGAGAGCACGGCGGCCGCGGACGATCGCCTCCTCGCGGTCCCTGCCGTGAACCAGGAGCTTGGCGATGAGGCTGTCATAGAACGGCGGAATCGTGTAGCCGGAGTAGATGTGGGTGTCAACCCGCACCCCCGGGCCTCCGGGAATCGCCAGGTCGGTGATGCGGCCCGGCGACGGGGCGAAGGTCACGGGGTCCTCGGCGTTGATTCGAAACTCGATGGCATGGCCATCGGCCTGGATCTTCTTGCGCTTCGGCACCGACATCTTCTCGCCGGCGGCAATCCGTAGCTGCTCCTTGACGATGTCGATTCCGGTCACGAGCTCGGTCACCGGATGCTCGACCTGGATCCGGGTATTCATCTCCATGAAGAAAAAACCGCCGTCCTCGGCCAACAGAAACTCGACCGTTCCGGCATTCTCGTAGCGGGCTGCACGGGTCGTCGCGACCGCCGCCTTTCCCATCTCGGCCCTTAGCTCCGGATCGAGGGCGACGGACGGCGCCTCCTCGATGATCTTCTGGTGGCGCCGCTGAATCGAGCACTCGCGTTCTCCGAGATGGATGGCCCGTCCCGTCGAGTCCGCAAGCACCTGAAACTCGATGTGACGGGGTTTTTCGAGGTATTTCTCGAGGTAGAGCGTGGGATCGCCGAAGGCTCGCTGGGCCTCGTTCCAGGCCGTATCGTAGGCGCGCCGAACCTCATCTGGATCCCAGGCCAGGCGCATCCCGCGGCCCCCGCCGCCGGCGGAAGCCTTGAGAATCACCGGAAAGCCGATCTCCCCGGCAATCTCTGCCGCTTCGTCTCGCGAGGAGAGCGGGCCGTCGGAGCCGGGGAGAATCGGCACCTCGGCCGCCGCTACCGTTCGCCGCGCCTCCGACTTGTTACCCATAAGCCTGATGGCATCGGCGGACGGGCCGATGAAAGCCAGACCGCACTCGCCGACGATCTCCGCGAAGTGGGCGTTTTCAGCCAGGAAACCGTATCCGGGGTGGATCGCGTCGGCGCCGGTGATTCGGGCGGCCGACATCACCGAGGTCACGTTCAGATAGGAGTCCAACGAGTCCGCCGGACCGATGCACACTGACTCATCGGCGAGTAAAACGTGGAGACAGTCGCGGTCCGCCACTGAATGTACCGCCACCGTGGAGACATCCAGCTCGCGGCAGGCGGCTATGATCCGCACCGCGATCTCCCCACGATTGGCGATCAGGACCTTGGAAAACATCAGGACGAACGGACCACGAAGAGCTGCTCGCCATACTCCACGGGCTGTGCATTCTCCGGCAGGACCTTGACGATAGTGCCCGTGACATCGCTCTCGATCTCGTTCATCAGCTTCATGGCCTCGACGATGCACAGGGTCTGGCCTTTTTCGACGAAGTCGCCCACCTTGACGTAGGGATCGGCATCGGGATTCGGCGCACGATAGAAGGTGCCGACGATGGGTGAGTTGATGGCGTGCTCATTCTCGTCCACGGCGTCGGCGGACGCCCGTTCCGCGTCTGTTTCGGCGGGCGCAGACTGGGGCGCCGGTACGGCGACGGCCACGTCGGGCGCCGGGATCTGCGGGGCCGAGGGAGCCGCAGCAACCTGCAGCCGTCCCTCGACTCGCACGCGGGATCCAGCGTGCTCGATCTCGACAACTGCCACCCCGGACGAGCCGACCAGCTCAATCAGCTCACAGATCTCTTCAAATTTGTACATTGTCCCGTATCACCTCAGATGAATTCGGAGTACAGGCGCGCACCGGCGAGCCGGCTCTGAAACCGGCCCTTGCCGGCGAGACCGTCACGGCCCATGACCAGTACCAGGAAGTAACCGCCGGTGATCGTCGTCAGAATAATGGTCGCATCTTCGGCAAAGACCGAGCACTGCTCCAAACGTCCGTGCTGAAACTCCCGTGCCGCCTCGGCCAGATCGCGAAGAATCGTCGCCAACTCCACGCCGAGGGTCTCGAGCGATCCCTCGCGCGGCGTCACCACCACCGGAATGCCGTCCGGGTCGACAATGGCGGCACCCTGCGCCCCTGGACAATCCTCCAACAGGCGCTGCATCGGCTCTTCGAAATTCACGATTCCAGCCTCTCCGCGGCCAGTCTAACTGCCTCCAGCCACTCCTGCAACGCCAGGACCTTCTCGGCTGCGAGGTTCTCAGCGCCGCTCGCGGTTGGCGATCGTAGATCTGCCTCGTTCAGGCTCTCGAGCAAGCGCTCGGCATCCTGGTTTCCGGGATCCTCCTCGAGAACGCCGCGGAGGGTCTGTTGGGCCAGGTCGGGATCACCCTGCTCGATGGCGAGGCGGGCGAGGGTCATGGTTGGAAGGGGGAAGTCCTCGGGCTCGGCATCCGTTTCGTATTCGGGCTCGGGCTCGGGCTCGGGCTCGGCGATCTCTTGCTCGACGACTTCGAAATCAAACTCGTCCGCCGCGATTGTCTCGGATATCGGCTCTACCGCGTCATCGACGGTCAAGCTCGCGACGTCCTCGTCATTGACCCAGCCCGAGGCAAAGACATCGTTGGCGTCTTCCCACTCGCCGGTGTCACCGGCCGGCTGGACGGCAAAGGGCTCACCGACGGCTCCGGTCTCCACCGGCACCGGAGGCGGAGGCGGTTTCACTATTGCGGGCGGCTTTGGCCGCTCGAGCAGACCCAGCCCGGCGAGCTTGTTCTCGACGAACGCAATCCTCTCATCGAGGGCGTCGTCTTGCGGCGTCAGACCGCGTGCCCGCTTGAGGTTCTTGACCGCCTCGACCCACTCCTCGTTGGCGATGGCAGCCTCACCCGCGAACAGCGCCGCGACCGCATTGTCAGGATCAAGCTCGAGGGCCTGGGCGAGCGCTTCCGCCGCGCCGATGTTTTTGCCGCCGGCAAGCAGAGCGCGACCGAGGCTGACCCAGGCCGCGATGTACCCGGGGTGAGTCTCGAGGCCCGCGCGCAGAGTCTGCACCGCCTCGTCGAGCTGGTCTTCGCGGCGAAGACACTCGCCGAGCTTGAAGAAACTCCGAGAGGAGGGATCCTCCCGGAGCTCAAAACGGAACTGCTCGAGACGGTAGTCCATGAAATTATAACCCGCCGGCCCCGGTGGGCCGGCGGGTGAAATTTCTCCCTTAGGGAGGAGTTGTTGCGCTTAACGTTACAGTAGTCGCAGAACCTGGGACCCCAACAGGATTGGTCGTGAACGAAATCGATCCGGAGTGGGCGGCTGCACCGCCTGCAAATGAAAACGTCACAGTTACCTGAATCGTCTCACCGGGTTGCAGGTTGCCGGCCGTGGGTGTGAACGAGAACACGCCGTCCGGGTCGCTCAGGGTTGCCGACCACTGGAAAGGACCTGGGCCATCGTTTGAGATTGTGAATGTGAGGTCCCCCTCACTCGATCCGAAATTAAGGTCAGTCGGACTCACACTCATCGACAACGCCGTACACGTGCTCGCCGTCGGTTCGACGACGATCGCGCCGGCGAGGGTATCGGTGCAAGCGCCTGGGAAGTTGGTGACCCCCACCGAGAGCGGTGTCGCAGAGGACTGCGCGCCTGGTAGACCGCCGCCCGTAGTGCAAGGAGTCGTTGCAAAGACAATGCCGAGGACGCCCGCTTCCGGCAGGTCGTTGGCGTCGATCGAGGTGTCGCTGTTGACCGTCACCTGCGACGAAGGCATGGTGTAGGTTCCAACCTGCACCAGCACCTCGTCGGCGAAGGCCAGACCGGTGATGGTGATGTCGGCCTCCGGCGTGCCGAGCTCGTCCTCCTGGAAAATAATCGGGCTGACTGACAGAACCGTCGGCATGTTGCCGCGGATGGTGAAGCTGCCGCCGGTGGCCTCCTGGTTGGACTCGAGCAGCACGACCGTGAAGGACCCGCTGGTAACCCCACACGAAGTTCCGAGATCGTCTGGAATTCGAACCACGAGCTCGGTGCCGGAGACGCTCACCACCTCCATCTGTGCGCCGCCCAAGAAGACCTGCAGCGGGTCTTCGAAGCCGGAGCCGTAGATGATGACCAAGTCTCCGAGCCCGCCCTCAGTCGGCGAGTTGCCGCTGATCCACAGCGGGTCACCGTAGGTAAAGGCGCCTCCCAAGGTGTTGGTCTTGCCCGAGGTCATGTTGGTTACCTTGACGTCCACTGTTACCGGCGGCACCTCGCCCTGCTGGCTGTAATCGGGGGTGACGCAGGTGATACGGTCGTTGTCGGCCGTGGTGGTGTCGTTGAAGACGTTGACATCAAGGGCCGTGAGATTCCCGAAGAAGACCTGCATCGGGGTCTGGAATCCGTTTCCGAAGATGGTCACGAGGGTGTCCCCGTCGAGGGGACCGGAGGTCGGCGAGACCGAGTTGATTTGCGGCTGCGGGTCGTCGGCAAGCACGAGGAACCCGTCCTCGATCCTTGCCTCGCCTTCGGGGGTCGTCACCGACACATCCTGCGGTTGGTCGGTAGCGAGCGGCAATGTGCTGAAGCGAGGCGTCTCGACCTGGATCTGGGTGCCATCCGGAGAAACCGCCAGAACCTGACCTATGCGGACACTGCCGCCACCGTCGGTGAAAGTAACGCTCACCTCGGCGGCGTTCGAACCGAAGCCCTGTCCGAGGATATTGACAACCTCACCACCCGAGGACCGGCCCGAATTCGGCGAGATACCGTAGATGACCGTGCCGAGCCCGGGCAAGAGACCGAATGCCCGCATCAAGGTATCGGTTTCCTGCCCTCCGATGGAGCCGACGTTCGCGAGGACCCTGATGTCGGCGTACTGTTCTATGGAGGTGTCCGTACCGGTGAACCTCGGCGTGATTGCGACGATCGAGCCCGGCGCGTTCGAGGGAATGCTCTCGAGCACATTGACGACCTGGGCGTTGTACGGCACGCCGTTGAGGATGAAGGTAACCTCTACCGGGGCCACGATGCCCTTACCGGCGATAACCACCTGCTGGCCGCCGGAGTACGATCCACGGTTCGGGTCCACAGAGTAGAGCTCCAGCGTCCCCGAGGCCGCCGACGCGCGGTAGTTCACGGGGACCTGCCTCACCGCGTTCGAGGCCTTGGCCTGGATGACATAGGTACCGACTGGATCATCGGCATGCTCGTTGGACGACGGATCGACGTAGTCCGCGACGAAATAGACCGTCGCATGACCGCCCTCGGTCACAATGGAAGCATCCTTATGCAGTTGCGCGGCAGCCTTTGACGAGACACCACTGACAAATCCAAACGCTTCCGCTCCCGCGGGGCCTCCCGACGACATCTGGACAACGGTCCCGTCCGGGGCCGGCGATCCGTCTTTTGTGACCTCGACATCCACCTGAATCGGCGTGCCGAGAGGAACGTCCGAGTCACTGACAGTCAGCGATGAAACGCTCCACGAGCTGGGAACCACCGTCGGTACCGGCTTGGCAGAGGGGCTGTCCCCCGAACACCCGGCCATGGCGACCACCGCCACGAGAGCAATAAACGGAATAAACCTCTTCATGGCTTCAGCCCCCCACTCTACTTGCCACTACAGAAGAAATTGAAGTCAATGGACACCTTCTCGGTTGCGACGTTCTTGCCGGAAACCGTCCGGCCGAAGATCTGCAGCTCGAAGCTCTGGCGGATCACATTGTTCCCGGTCTCGGGATCAAATCCTCCGTTTGCCGGAAACAGGTATAAGAGCGGCACTTCACTCAGGTAGCCCACAGGGTAGACCCTGTAGTTTTCGAGATCGGTCGATCCTCCGGCAGGGACATAGACCGACTGGTCGTACGACCACTCGGGCGAGGCCGTGCTCCCACCGTCCGTGCGATACGGAGTGATCACCCAACGAGTCAGGCTCACGTCCTGATTGGCGGTCGTTGACCCATTGGGATCCTTGGGATTCGAGGTGATAGTCATACCTAAGACGACGAGATCACCAACCTGGGTGCAGACGTCGATATCGGGGTTGTGCTCCTCGATATCCACGGTCAGAACCACCGTCGCCACGGAGTTGTCCAGGGAGCTGTTGCCGCCGCAGGACACGACCGCCGCCGTGAGGGCGAGCACGATGCAGACACGCATAATGCGATTCATCTGATCCTCCACCTAGTACTTCACAATTCTCGGGGTAATGAAGATCAGCAGCTCGTCATGGTCACGCTTGATGGATTTGTTCTTGAAGAGCCACCCAAATATCGGAATATTGTGCATACCCGGGATCCGGTTCTCGTTTTCCCCCTCGGTGATCTCGTAGATCCCGGCGATCACCGTGGTGCCGCCGTCGCGGACCAGGAGCTCGGTCTGCGCGTCGCGCGTGAAGATCGGCGCGTTCTGGCCGCCGACGACTGCAAACTCCGGAGCCGGCCGCTGTTTCTTGATGTTGATCTCGAGGTTGACCGTACCCTCGGCGGTAATCTGCGGCGTCACCTCGAGGCGCAGGGTGGCGTCCACGTACTGGACCGTGACCGTGTTGTTGGCCACCGTTTGCACCGGAATCTGCAGACCCGAGCGGATCGAGGCTGGTTTCAGGTTCTGGGTGGTCACCCTTGGTGTGGAAACGACCCTGGCGTAGCCGTCACTCTCGGCTGCCGTGAGCTGAAAGTCGAGGTTGAAGGTGTTGAGAATATCGCCGAAGGCCATCCCGAGCACCGGGTTGCCCGCCGGCAGATCAACATCGCCTTGAACACCGATCGAATTGGGGAATTTGAGCCCGGTGTCGTTGCCGTGCTCCGCATCCATGATGCCGGAAAAGCCCCAACTCACGCCGAGTGCGCGCGAGAACTGTCGAGTGGTCTCGACGATACGGCCTTCGATCACCACCTGCGGCGTCGGCAGGTCGAGCGAATCGATGAGCCGCAGGATACCCTCGACCCGGTCGACGACGTCACGGAGGATCAAGGTGTTGGTCCGTTCGTCGACTGTCACCGAACCGCGGGACGAGAGCAGGTAACTGTCGCTCGAGAGCAGGGAGGCGATGTCGCTCGCCTTTGAGTAGGAAACCGGTTTGAGCACCGTCCTGAGTGGTTTCGCCTTTTCCTTTTCGATAGAGAATGCTGCCTTTGCGGACTTCTCCTGCGACAGCTTGGAAATCGACGCAACCCGCAGCACGTTGTTTTCGAGCACATAGTCAAGACCGTTGATCTTGAGGATCAGGTCGAGCGCCTGATCCCACGGCACCTCTCGAAGCTCCACCGTAACCGAACCGCTGACCCCGGGGTCGAGCACGATGTTGAGGTCGGTGAGCACCGAGAAGGTCTTGAGGACATCCTTGATGTCGGCATCCTTGAGCGTCAACGTGATGGGTTCACCGGTGAACTGTTGCTCGTCGGTCGCCACCTCGGTGGCGGCAAAACCTTCGGCAGCAGTCGTCGGCGCAGCGAGCACCGTCACCGCCTCGGCTCGCTCGATGAGCTGCGACTCGTCGGCAATCCAGGGGCTGCGGTCCGCCTGCTGCGCCTGATCCGTCACCTCGACTGTGGGCGTCGACTCTTCGGGGAGATCAAACAGCGCCGACACCACCTCTTCAGCCGGCTCCGGTTCGGGCGCCGACTCCGGATATGAGCGGTGCATGTCGATGATTCCGGTCTGTCCCACCTGCACCGACTCCGTGATCGCCGGTAGAACCGCACCATCCGCGCCGACCACAACGGTCGCGCCGGTAGCAGTTTCATTGATCCTGTAATCGACCCGGCCGCGAAGATCCACCACGACTCGTGTCACCGGTTTGGGGGTGGCCTGGAATTGAGCCACCCGCACCTGGCTCACCAGGGGAGCGTTCACCGGCATGAGGCGACGATCGACGTGATTGATCACACCGTCGAGGTCGAGCACCAGCCGGCGCGGATCGGGGAGAGTAAAGGCCCGCACGTGCAGCGTGCGGTCGGATTTGAGCTCCAAGACCACGCCGTCACCCGTACGCACCGGCACAACCTCGAAGAGACTGGCCGGACTGCCAACCGCAGAGGTGGGCGCTTGAGCTGGCGCCTCGACCGCTTCGCCGCTGGAAGCCACCAATACCTCTTCACGTGTGACAGTAGACATTGTCGATGAACCCGGAACGGCGAAGGAGGTGAACATGAGGTCCAGCCCTCCCCCAACGGGATTCAACATCAGTTGCGCAGGCTCGTTCAACCACACGGTAAGGCGGGAGACTTTTTTGCCAAACTCCTCAACGTGGTCAAGTTCCGCTCGCTCGATGCCGAGCCCGGGCTCGGTAATCAGCCCGGCACCCTGGTCCCAGTTCGCTTCGGGCAGCTCCACCACCCACACGCCGGGTTGCGGCGAGTAATGGACAGTCTCCAATTCCTCCGTCGCCCGGAGGTGGAGCACGGGCCCCGAAGGTCCCGCCTCCGCACCCATCCCTTCAATCGTCGGAATGGACTCCTCGGCGAGGAGCGGCACACCTGTCCACAGCAGGACGCAGGCCGCGATCGCCACCAGGCCGCGGGCGTTTTTCATCATCATGCCGTCCCCCATTTTCCTCTCAAATCAACGGCTAGTCCGTGATTTCTCGCACCACATCCTCGTACTGCTTGAGTCGATTGGGGTCATTCACTTTCTGTCTGAAGACCACCTTCTTGAGCTGAATCTCAGAGACCTCACCGTTGTACAGCTTGGTCCCCGGTCGAATGATGTACGACACATTGTCGCGCCCTAAAACAAAGGCGAGGATTCCACTCGGCGTCTGGATGATCCCCTCGACTCTCAACTCTTCCACCTTCATTCCGGCCAGCCCGGGCGGGCGGGCCTTGGCCGGCCCCTCCTCAGATTCCTCGAATCCCTCGAGAAGGGACCGGAAGGGATCGCGCCGACCGGCCGGATCGTAGTTGAAGATCCGACCCTCCAAAACCTCTTCTTCGCCACGTAGGATCTGCTCGATACCCGACACATCCACGTCATCGTCGACCAGCCCGCCGAACGAATCCTCGGTTGGAGGATCCTCAGCCGGGGTGGCGGGCTCTTGCGCAGAGACACTACCGAATACCGTGAGCAACGCGACCAGGCTACACGAGAGTATGAGTTTGTGGTTCATTCCTGCGTCTCCGGCGTCTCCGACGTTTCCGGCACTTCATCTTTATAGATGAAGGTCCGCTGGACGAACTCGGCGTGGATCGTGTCATCCCCACCTTTCCTCTTCAAGGGCTTGATCGTGAGGTCGTTGACGTTGATGATCCGCGACATTCTGCTCAGGTGGTCAAAGAAGAGCCCCAATTCGTGGTAGGTGCCGTCGAGCCCGACCCGGATCGGCCATTCGAGATAGAAACCTCGATCCTCGTACGTCCCGGGCGTGAATCTCGTCAGTCGGAAACCGCCTCGCTCCGTCAACTGTTTGGCCCGTTTGATCAGATTGTCGGTCTCCCGGCGGGTCGGCAGGATCTTCCGCAAGCGGCCGAGCTCGATCTCGTAATTTCGGATGTCTTCCTCGAGACGCGGCAGGTCGGCCTTGGCTGCAAGACCCTTTTCGATCTCTCGCTCGAGATCATCAATCTTCACTTCGAGCCGACCGATCTCCACCTTGATGTCCTTGAAGACGTACAGGTGCATTACGGTGAACACAGCCGCACCGAGGACGATACCGACGATGGCCGCCACGTACCAGGGCTTGGTGTTGAGATCAATCGCCATGGAACCAGCCCCCCGTCATGACCCGGCGCCCGCCGGTTGCGAGCCCTCGGCCGCCGCAATCTCCGGCGGAGAATTGTCGAACGTACAGTTGAGCGTGAAGGCGAAAGTATCACCCTTGGAGCGTGCCATATTCTTCATCAAGGGCTCGTCGAAAAACGGCGATTCGTCGAGATTTGAAATGTAGTTGGCTACCGCGTTCTCGTCCATCGCGACGCCACTGATGGCGACATCCGTTCCTTTGAGGGTGAGGCTGGTGAGCCACACCAGCTCCGGCAGGGCGCGTGACACCTCGTCCATGATCCGCACCGGGCCCCGCTGGTTTTGTTTGAGTTCGTTGATGACATTAATCTTGTGGCGCAGCAATTCACGGCGGGCCTCGAGCTCCTCGACCTTCTTGATGTAGACGAGTAGCTCGTCCCGCTCACGCCGGCGGGCGCGCTCAACCTCTCGAAGATCGGATCGCTTGCTGGTCAGGAGGTACCACTGGGTGCCGACCACCAGGGCAGCCACGGCAAGCACGATCATTAGAATGACGTCACCCTGCCTGGCCCCCAACGAAAACTTCGGTCGTTCGGCCTGGACGACCGCTGCTGCCGGAGCTTCAGCAACCAGATTAATCTTGATCATCGCGTCATTCTCCGACCCTACGCACCGCGAGGCCCACAGCCACCGCCATCGCCGGAGCATGCCGGTTGATCCACTCCGGATCAAAGTCGGACTCGCTGTAGCGGATATTCCGGAACGGATTCATGACCTCGACAGCAACCTGGAAGCGCTCCCTGAGGACCTCGTCGAGGTTGAGGATCTGCGCGCTGCCGCCCGCCAGGACCACCCGATCAATGTGGTCCACCGACGAGGTGGCAACAAAGAAATCAATCGTCTTCTGGAGCTCAGCCGTGAGATCCTCGGAAACACTGTTGAGAACGCTGAGCACCTGCTGCAGAGTATTCTCACCAACCCTCTCACCGAGCTTCAGCCGCTCGGCGTCGTCTCTGGAAAGACTCAACTCCCTCTGGATCGCCTCTGTGTACTGGTTGCCGCCGAACGCCACGTCACGCCAGAAGATCGACGTCCCGTGATACAGGACGTTGATGTTCATTACCGACGCGCCGACATTGACCAGGGCGATGGTTTCGGGATCCACGTCGTAGTTTGCCTCAAAGGCGTTCTGCAGGGCGAAGACATCGACATCTACGAGCACCGGGTCTTTCCCAGCCTGCACGATGACAGAGGTGTAGTCCGCAATACGATCCTTCTTGACCGCCACCAGGAGGACGTCCATCGAGTCACCGGCGTCGGATTCCAGCACCACGTAGTCGAGATTGACGTCGTTGATGTCGAACGGAATATACTGTTCCGCTTCCCACTGAATGGACTCGGCCAGTTCAGCATCCGTCATCGCCGGGAGTTGAATCTTTTTGATGATCACGGAATGACCGGACAATGACCCGCCGAAGTTCGAATTCTTGATACTGTTTTCGGCAATCAAACGGGACAACGCCTCGACGACGAGAGACGAGTCCATGATTGCTCCGTCAACAATTGCCTCCGGGGAAAGATCCGCGATCGCCGCGTGGAGGAGCTGAAATTCACCGTTTTTCAGCGGTTTCAACTCCACGATCTTTATCGCGGACGATCCAACATCGCAACCAACGACTTGTTTTTTTGACTTTCCAAACATGGCTTAAACCTTGATCACAGAAGTTTTTCTGGACAGGATCATAAACCCCTCTTATTTCGAGGCTATCAAAGGCCCCCTCTAACGTCAAGGACATTAATCACAACGAGAAAGAACACGAGAAACCAGGATATACCACGCCAACTCTCGAGGATATTGCCGACTCGTCGCCAGGACACCGCAAGGGGGAAATCATATCCTTCCTCCAGTCTACTAATAGGACTATCAATTCCCAAAGCAACAGCCGATAAATCGAGTGTGAGACGACGTCTTTCAAGAGTTAAATACTCTCCATCAATGCAGTTTTTCGACACCACAGAGCTCCCCGCGATGGACGGTTATTTGAGGCATGAGTACTCCCATCGCTTGCAAAACAGCGCCACCTGTGCTATTTAATTCAACCCCCCTGTGGGGATTCCGAGGAGGATTTCTACGATGGCGCAGCGATGTGAAATCTGCGGCAAGGGCCCGATAACCGGAAGCAAGATCTCCCACGCCCACAATGTGAGCAAGCGGCGTTGGCTGCCCAATATCCAGCGCGTCCGGGCGATGGTCGATGGCAGACCGAAATACGTGAAGGTCTGCACCCGGTGCATCCGGTCTGGCAAGGTCACCAAGGCGCCGAGGATCTGATTCCCGGACCAACCCGAATTTCTCAACAGGTCTCGTGACGGCGCTCATGAGTTCATGCTCGCTTGACCTCGCCTCTCCACTCGCAGTATCCCCTTCAAACCCTGGAGTCGGCTGAGAATGCGGGCGAGCTGCGATGCATCGCGAACGGCGATGGTCATGGCGGCGAAGCCGGTATCGTTCGGTTCGGTCCGCAGCCGGCAGTTGAGAATGTCGCTGCCCTCGGACGAAACGGCCTCAGAAATCAATGCCAACATCCCCGAACTGTCGTCAAACGCCACGTCGACATCCACCCGTGAGGCCGGGGCCTTGGAAGTCGCCGCGCTCGGCGCCCAACGAACCTCAATCTCCCGCTCCGGGTGATAGAAGAGGTTCTTGACGTTCGGGCAGTTCCGGGCGTGCACCGCCACACCCTTCCCCCGCGTCACGAAACCCACGATGTCCTCGCCGGGCAGCGGTTTGCAGCACTTTGCGAGATAGACGAGGAAGTCGGCGTCTCCGGTGACCTCGAGCGCAAGGCTATCCGTCGAGGTCGGCTCCGATCGCGATTGGCTCTTCCCCGGGGGCTCCTCGACTGACGGCTCGTCCTTTCGGAAAGGCGTGGTCACCACGGTCACCGGCAGCTTGCCGAAACCGACGGCGGCCAGCAGATCCTCCTCCCTGTCCAGCCCTCTTGCAGCGACTACCTCTGCGAGCTCTTCGCCCCCGGTGACCTTCCGCAGGGAGGTTCCGATCTTGCGAAGCTCCCGGTCCACGAGTTTTCGTCCGACCTCGAGAGCGCGCTCCTTCTCCTCCCTCTTCAACCATGCGCGGATCTTCGATCGCGCACGGCTTGTGGTCACGATAGCCAGCCAGTCGTGGTGGGGACGCTGCCGATTCGAGGTCGTGATCTCGACGATGTCGCCGTTCCGGATTTCAGTCTTCAGGGGTACCCAGCGACCGTTGGTGCGACCACCGATGCAGGTTTGGCCGACTTGAGTGTGGACGCGGTACGCAAAATCGAGAACGGTTGCGCCGCGGGGAAAGGAAAAGACATCGCCGCGAGGAGTGAAACAGTAGACGTCGTCCGGATAGAGATCAACCTTGAGGGAATCGAGAAACTCACGCGGTGACGATCCCTCGGAATGGTCGAGAACGGCCCGAAGCCAGGCAACCCGAGAGTCCTCGGCCGGCGCGTGCGAACCCTTCTCCTTGTAGCTCCAGTGGGCCGCGATGCCGAACTCCGC
>JAOZUP010000214.1 GCA_029938595.1 Thermoanaerobaculales bacterium
ACCACCTTTGTAGGCGGGTCCTTTAGGGCCCGCCACCACTCGGTAACACAATCGCTCGGCTGCCGGGTGGGTAGGATTGTTTACTCCGGTGGGTAGCGTTTGGAGTCGTAGGGCTTGCCGTCGCTGATCGCTGCCGCGTGGAGATCGGTGGCAACGGTGTCGATCACCTCTCGGAGCTCCAGCTTTTCCAGCCAGCGGTTGGGAATCACCTCGACCCCGTGGAGCGTTCCGAGGATCTGGCCGGTGATGGAACCCGTGGAGTCGGAGTCGCCCGAGTGCGTGACCGCGAGGCGCACTGCTGACTCGAAGTCCGGCGCGATGAGGGCGCAGAATACGGCGATCGCGAGGGCCTGCTCGGCGATCCAACCGCCGCCGAGGCACTCCACCTCCTCGGCGTTGCCGATACCGAGGGCTTCGAACGCCAGGGCGTGCTCCAAAGCCGACAGGGTTTCCTCATTGTCTGGATAATTCTCAAGCTCCGCCATGGCGCGCTCGACCGCCGGCTCGAGCTCGACGCCGGTGACCAGCTCGTGGATGATCCGCGCCATACACCCGGAGGCGAGCCATCCAGTGGGATGGCCGTGGGTCAGCGCCGCCACCTCGCAGCCGCAGAGGAAGGAGTCGCCCGGCCATGCAAGCCCCACCGGCGCCACGCGCATCACCCCGCCGCAGCCCTTAGAGTCGTTGAGTGGATTCTCGAGGGTGCCGATCTCGCCGCTTTTCAGCGCCGTGATACAGGTTTCGCCGGCCGCCCGTTCCTCGTTGAGCTCGCGCACCCCGGTCAACCAGCTGCTGAGCACCTTCTCCTCGTCAACGCCGAATGGATAACTACCCTGGGTCGTCAACCAGCGCCAGTGGGCGTCGAGAAAAACCTCGATCGGCGGCACGTCGCCGTGCTTCGCCCAAGAGTTGAGCGAGCGGATCACCCCCTCGGCGACGAAGAGGGTCATCTGGGTATCGTCCGTGAAGCTCCCCGCCGGAAATGCGCCGTCGACCAGATCAGCCGGTCCGTCGGGGCCGTAGGTCTGGACGATCTCATCGAGCGGCAAAAACTCGACCGGTGCGCCGAGGGCGTCGCCTACGGCACCGCCCAGAAGGCAGCCGCGAAAGCGGTCAAGGGTGGTCAGTTTCGATGACGTACTCATCTTGGGCACCGCTGCTTGGAACTTCTCGCATGGACGTCGCTACAAATTTCGATTGCTCATTCTACTCCAACGACATGGCCGTTTCCAATCAAGGTGATTTGCATCGAACGACGATCTTGGTATGCTATCCGCGTTCATGACCGGCCATCGGGGCTGGTCTCTGTTTCGGCGGACGCATGGTCCGCTAGGTTGCGAAACGGGCGCGCCCAAGTACGACAGCGCCCAGGGAGATGAGAAGAGATATGTCGAAGAAGTTGTTTGTTGGGAGTCTGAGTTGGGATACGAACGACGACAGTCTGAACGCCGCGTTCAGCCCCTTCGGTGAAATCACCGAGGCCATTGTCATCAGTGACCGCCACTCGGGTCGCTCCCGCGGGTTCGGGTTCGTCACTTTCGTTGATGACGAGGCCGCCGACAAGGCCATCGCCGAGCTCAACGGCACCGAGCTCGACGGACGCGAGATCAAGGTGGACGTCGCCCAGGCGCGCGATCGCTCCCGTGACGGTGGTGGCGGAGGCGGAGGCGGAGGCGGCGACCGCTGGTAGGTTCCCTCAACGATCAACCCACAACCCCTCCCCCGCGGAGGGGTTTTTTTTGCCCAGAGGCCGGATCCCGGATACCAGATACCGGATACCGGATCATCCTACCGGAGAATTCCTTCATCTGGTATCTGGCATCCGGGATCCGGCATCCGGGCTGGACCTGCAATAATGTCCCCGGAGACAGCTGTGGCACATCACACCGTTAAGCAGGGCTACCTGGATCTGGTAGAGCGCATCAATCGATATCCCCAGGGTGCGCCGCCGTCCGAGCTGCTCTACCGGATCCTCGAGATGCTGTTCTCCGAGCGCGAGGCGGAGCTGGTGGCGGACCTGCCCGTCAGGCCCTTTACCGCGGAGAGGGCGGCCCGGGCCTGGAAAATGCCGGTCGACGAGGCGCGGGTGGTGCTCGACGAGCTCGCGAGCCGGGCGATCCTCGTCGATATCGAATCCGACAGCACCACCACCTACGTGCTGCCGCCACCCATGGCCGGTTTCTTCGAGTTCTCGATGATGCGGATCCGCGGCGACGTGGACCAGAAGATGCTTGCCGAGCTCTTCCACCAGTACATCAATGCGGAAGAGGATTTCGTCAAGGCTCTTTTCACGGTCGGCGAGACCCAGCTCGGTCGAGTCTTCGTGTCCGAGTCCTCTCTGCCTCAGGACTGCGCGCTTCACGTCCTCGACTACGAGCGTGCGAGCCATGTGGTCGAGAGCGCCAGCCACATCGGCGTCGGCGTTTGCTACTGCCGCCACAAGATGGAGCACCTGGGCCGCGCGTGCTCGGCGCCGATGAACATCTGCATGACCTTCAACAACACCGCCGCCTCGCTCACCCGGCACGGGTTCGCACGCTCGGTGGACTCTGTCGAGTGCCTCGACCTGCTCGCAGAGGCTCGCGAAATGGGCTTGGTACAGTTCGGCGAGAACATTCAACAGCGGGTCAACTTCATTTGCAACTGCTGCGGCTGCTGCTGCGAGGCTATGATCGCGGCCCGTCGCTTCGGTCTCCTCCACCCGGTCCACACCACCAACTTTCTTCCCGAAAACGACCCCTCGATCTGCACGGGCTGCGGAAAATGCGTGGCCGCGTGCCCGGTGGAAGCCATGACCCTGATCTCCGCCAACGATTCCGACAAACCCAAACGGATGGTGGCAAAGCTCGACGAGGAGCTCTGCCTCGGCTGCGGCGTGTGTGTGCCGGCTTGCCCCGAGGACGGCATCACGTTGAAGCCGCGCGACGAGAGGGTCATCACCCCGGTCGATTCGGTTCGCCGGGCGGTGAGGATGGCGGTGGAGCGCGGAACGCTGCAGCATCTCGTGTTCGACAACCACGCTCTGGCCAGCCACCGCGCGATGGCCGCGGTGCTGGGCGCCATCCTTCAGCTGTCACCGGTCAAGCGGGCAATGGCCAGCAGCCAACTGGGGTCACGCTATCTCGACGCGCTGATCGAGAGGAACGAGAAGAAGCCTCACTCGGCGTAGGGGCCAGATACCGGATACCGGATACCGGATACCAGATGCCGGATGACGGATGACGGATGACGGGCTACCGTGGATCCTTTCTTATTCGGGGCGAGTGGGGGGATCTGTTCTGTCATCTGGTATCTGCCATCTGGTATCTGGCATCTGGGAGGCGGGCTCGATCCCAAAGCCCTCGGGATAATCCGCCCACATTGCCGCCACCTCGTCCGCCGGCGTGAGTACTTTCTTCCACAGCAGCCACACCACCAGCACGATGAAGAGAACCGTCGACAGCACGCTGCCCTCTAGACCGAACTCGCCGCCGGTCAGATACTCGGCCCCGGTCGGGTTCATGACGAAGAGCTGGTCTTGGATCTTGATGCCGCTGACGTCGAAGCCCCACACCCAGCTCTGGGCCAGGTTCCACGAAATGTGGAATCCGATCGGCAGCCACAATCGGCGGGTTTGGAAGTAAAGAACTACCAGGATGACCGCGGCGAGGAAGATGTTCGTGATCCCGATAATCGTCACATCGGGGTTGTCGGCGTGAGCCCAGGTGAAGGGGATGCAGAACAGCAAGCCGGCTATCCACCGCCGACTGCCCTCGGCCAGAGACTGCAGCAAATATCCACGGAACAGGAGCTCCTCAACTGTGGCAGCCAGGGTGAAAAGCACCAGAAACAAACCCAGCGCACTGAAACTGCCCCGCAGATCCGCCGACAGCGCCAGCGACACCGATCCGGTGGCGACCAGCATGAGCACCAACAACCCCGTCGCGAGGAGACCGCCGGCCAGGCCGACCGCCAACTCCCGCAACCAACCGTGGCTGAAGCCCAGGCCCAGAAGGGCCGGAGGCCGACGGTCGAAGAATCTCAGCACGAGCAGCCCGCCAATGAGGAGCGCCAGGGTCCCGACCAACCAGATCAAAGTGTGGGTCCACGACACGAAGTCGGACTCCGGCACGCCGGGAACGAGCAACTTGAGCGGCGTGCTGAAGGCCTTGCCGATGATGAACGCGGCGATGATGTAAACCAGCATCCGCCAACCGGCGCGCCAGTGATTGAAGCGGTTGCGGAAGATACGCCTGATCAGGCTCGGAGCATCGGGAGGCGGCGCATCCTCGATTTCAGAATTGGCGGCCGCGGCAGCTTCGATTTCTTCCATGAGTCAATCACCTCTCGTCATCAGAATACGTCCAGGGCCGGCTCCGGTTCTCAAAAACCCTCGACCGTGGATCAGCGTTCGACCATAATCATCGGGCTTGACGGTCGCGGACCGTCCGCAGATGGAGGGCAACAGATGACCGAGATCACTCGTGATGACCACGATCGTATCCGCGCACAGTTCCCGTCGCTGGCCGGCGACACCGTTTTTCTTGAAAATGCCGGCGGCTCCCAGGTGCCGGTGACGGTGGCCGACGGCATCCGCGACTACATGCTGTCGAGCTATGTCCAACTCGAAGCGGGCTACCCGCTTTCAAGACATTGCACCGAGCTTGTAGACACGGCGCACGAGTTCGTACGGTTGTTGATGAACGGCGGCGACGGCGAGGTGATCCTGGGACCCTCGACCTCCGCCCTGCTACAGATGCTGGCCGGCTGCTACTCGACCGCCCTGACGCCGGGGTCGGAGATCGTGGTCGCGCAGACCGGGCATGAGGCCAACGTCGGTCCGTGGAAGAAGCTCGAGCGCTTCGGCTTCCCGCTCCGCTGGTGGGAGATGGACCCTGCTACCTGTACGTGCCCGCTGGAGGGGCTCGAGGAGCTGCTCAACGACCGCACCGCACTGGTAGCATTCCCACATGTATCAAACCTCCTCGGCGACATCGTCGATGTCCGCGCGACCACCGAGCTCGTCCACGCCGCCGGGGCGCGGGTGGTGGTGGACGGCGTTGCCTACGCCCCCCATAGGGCCATGGATGTCGAGGCATGGGACGTCGACTGGTACGCCTACTCCACCTACAAGGTCTACGGACCGCACATGGCCGCGCTCTGGGGCCGTCGCGACGCGATCGCCGAGCTCGCCGGGCCCAACCACTTCTTTGTCCCAGACGACGAGCTGCCCTACAAGTTCGAGGTTGGCGGCGCCAGCCACGAGGGTTGCGCCGGCATCCTCGGGTTCAAAGATTACCTGGCGTTCCTCGCCAACCTCGGAGATTCGCGAGAATTCGATCGGTCGGCGATCGAATCAGCATTCGACACGATGATCGCGTGCGAGCTGCCGCTGCAGGCGCGGCTCATCGAGTATCTGCTGTCGCGCGACGACGTTCGCATCATCGGACCGAACCACTCCGATCCGTCCCGCGTCCCCACCATCAGCTTCGTCCACTCCTCGAAGAGCTCCGCCGAGATCACCGAGGTGGTCGACCGCTCGGGAATCGGTATCCGCCATGGCCACATGTACGCCTACCATCTGTGCGAGGCCCTGGGCCTCGAACCCGACGACGGCGTGGTGCGGGTGAGCCCGGTGCACTACAACACGATGGGCGAGATCGAAACGCTGATAGAGGTGCTCGAGACCGCCATGGGTTGACGCAATGAGGATTTCGAATTTCGAAATTCGAAATTCGAAATCCGGCCTAGTCTTTGACCTCGGCCTCTAGCTTTTCGATTCGCTCTACGAGTTTCGCTCGGGTCCGCCGCCGCTGGTGGATCGTCTGCTGGATCTTCTCGGCCTCGTCGGCCTCATCGCCCTCGGTCTCCTTCGTCTTGGCCTCCTTCGCCTTGGCCTCGAGCGCGGAAATCTCCTCGTCGAGAGCCTTGAGAAGGCTGCGGAGGTCCTCGGCCTTCTCCACCTGGTCGGCCTTGTCGAAGACCACGGTGTCGGGTCCGGCCGTTTCCTTCGCCTTGGCCGCAGTCTTCTTTTTCACCTTTGGAATGAACTTCCCGGCATCCGTGACCTGACGCTGGTTCATGAAGCTCGGCGACACGATCTCGATTCCATTCCGGTGCAAGGTATCCAGGACCGCGCGGTGAAGGGCGGTCTTGCCGCCGAGGAATTTCTTGGTGTCTTCGAGGCGACCCGAGACCTGGTAGAGAACCGAGAAGTCGCCGAGCTCGAGAATGCGGATGAACGGCTCGACGAGGCCGGCGGACTCGGCCGCCTTGATGAGGTGCTTCTCGATCTCGTCGTGCGGCAGGTCGTAGCCGAGGGAGACCTTGGCGGAGATGAAGGTTCCGGACAGACGGACGACGGTGACCGGCGTCGAGACGACAAAGAGATTCGGCAGGGTCACCAAATCGCTGCGCTCGTTCTGAATCTCGGTGTGAAAGAGCCCCTGCTCGGTGACCCGCCCCAGGAACTGGTCAATCCGGATGAAGTCGCCACGTTTGAAGTTGTTGATAATCCGCAGCATCAACCCCGCCATGGCGTTGGATGCGAGGGTCGTCGAGGAGATGGCGATGGTGGCGGTGAGCGCGATCCCGAAGAGCGTGATGAGATTGGCGCGAGTTGACTCCGGGAGGGGCGCCGACACGATGATCGCGAGCAGGAGCATGGTGCTGAGGACGGCCAGTATCAGCTGGCGCCTGAAGGTGTCCCTGCCCGGCACCGCGGCTGCCCGTCGGGTCGCGATCCGGTTGAGGAGCCATATCCCACCGCCGCCGATGAATATCACCAGGCTCATCGGCAGCAGACTGACTGCCCCATTGATCAGCATTTCCGCTAGGTTCATACGTTCCTCCGAATGGATTTCATCGCCAGCGATCATAGCCCAACCCGGTATCCCGCTTCCTACGTTTCCGCTTCCTTCAGGTTGGCCGAACGCCCGAGCGATGTTGTTACCAAGTGGTGGCGGGCCCTGAAGGACCCGCCTACAGGTTTCCTGGCAGCCTTTGTAGGCGGGTCCTTCAG
>JAOZUP010000215.1 GCA_029938595.1 Thermoanaerobaculales bacterium
CAGTACCGTGACATCGAGTTTGCACTCTGCCAGAGCGCTCATCCGTTCCCCCTTGCTCGAATCTCCCGCCAGTGTAGCCGTATCCGCGGGCATTCGAAAGCCGAGCCCCAGAGCCACGCCGGGCCCATGGATCGAGCCGACCCGTAGCCCACCTTCAGAGTTCCGCCCGCATCCTTGGCGAGCCGCGAAGCGCCGCGGCTGCTAGCGGCAGCAACCCACCTGACCCAAGAACACGAGGCCCCTCGACCCGCATCTTCAGGGCCAGGAAGCGTGACATCAGTTTCGGGTCGGCTGCGAGCGACCGCATTACTCGGCGCCGTAGCCGCGGGTGCCGTTCGATCAACAGCAGGAGGCGGGTAATCCGATTGGGGTAGCGAACGATGCGGCGGTGGGCGGCGACATAGCGTTCGAGATCACCTGCGGCCATCGCCTCGACAAGGGCCACAGCCTGACGAAACGAAAGCGCGAGCCCCTCGCCGGTGATGGCGTCGAGGTAGCCGGAGGCATCTCCGACCAGGGCGAGGTTGCCGTTGATCACCGCCCGGCACCTCTGTTCGAGGGGCCCCGCGCCACGGTCCTTCGAAGCGACAGGTGTATTCTCGAGACGCTGCCGAAGGTTCGGGAAGCTCGCGAGGAGATCATCGAAGGTGGCGGTGGCGCCGGACCACAAGAGCGCCACCCCGACGAGACGCTTGCCCACCGGCGTCACGTAGGCCTCACGGCCGTCGGCCCAATGGACCTCGACCAGATCGGACCACGGCTCGAGCTCGAAGTGGCGGCGCACGCCGAACCGCCGATGACGGGCCCGGCGGCCATCGAGACTCGACCACCTGCGGACTCGCGAGGCGCGCCCGTCGGCACCGACCAACCACCGTCCGCGAACGACACCGTGCTCGGTTTCGAAGCCTTCGGCGGTAACACCATGCACCCGCATTCCCCAGCGCAGGTCCACTCCGAGCCCTTCGGCGCGACACCGGAGGGCCCGGTGCAGCTCGGTGCGGCGGATACCAAGGCCGAAAGCGCCGGGGAACACCCCTTCAGCCGACAGGTGACCGTCGAGGTAGCGGATGCCGCGAAACGGATGCGAATTTACCTCTTGCAGGTCCACTCCGAGGCTTTCCAGCACCGAAACCCCGTCCGGCATCAGACCCTCGCCGCAGGCTTTGTCGATGGGCGGCCGGGCTCCGTCGAGGACAGTGACCTCGAAGCCCTCAAGACGGGCCGAAATGGCGGTGGCCAGCCCCGCCGGGCCTCCTCCCGCGATTACGACGTTAACCATGACCCCTCCGACGCTCGGCCCGCGCCATCGCCAGCGACGACCGCAGGGCGGCGCCGACGAGACGAATCGGGGTCGCCGCGGCGGGCGCTGTGAGCGCGCCGGCTCGCCAGCGATCGAGTGCTTCGCGACGGCGGATCTTCCCGGACGAGGTACGGGGAAGAGTGCCGGGTTCCAGGACCTCGACGCGGTCCGGTTCGAGTCCGGTCGCAACCAACACCGCCCGCGACACTTCTTCGGCTATTCGCGGGTACTGACTCGTGGATACACCCTTGCCGGTCTCCACCATCACGACCAACTGCTCGCGGTCCGCGGCCTCAGGCATGAACGACGCAGCTGCGGCGCAACCCGTTCGCACCCCGGCCACCGTGTCGACTGCGTGCTCCACCTCGACCGGCGAATGGTTGAGGCCGCGCAAGATCAGGACGTCCTTGGCGCGGCCGGTGAGGTAGAGATCACCGTCGGCGAAAAAGCCGAGATCGCCGGTGTCGAGCCAGCCCGCCATCATGACCCGAGCGGTCGCCCGTTGAAGCCCCAGATAACCCTCCATCAGCGATGGGCCACGAACCAGAACACGGCCGACCTGTCGCTCGGGGAGCTCACGACGCTCGCGATCGACAACCTGCACCTCGAAGTCCGGCAACGGCCGACCAACTGACACAATCTCCACACCGGGCGGATCATCGATCGCCTCGGCATTCTCAGCCAGAGTTTGCCGATCGAAGCGACGGCTCGTGAAGGGTCGATCGATCTGCGAGAAGGTTACCGCGAGCGAAGCTTCCGACAGCCCGTAGACCGGGGTCAGCGCCTCGGAGCGAAAACCCCAGGCCGCGAAGCGTCGCTGAAACCGTCGCAGCACCTCGGCCGCCACCGGCTCGGCCCCGTTGAGGGCGACTCGCCAGGACGACAAATCGACGCCTTCGAGTTCCTCATCGCGGATTCGATCGGCACACAACCCATAGGCGAAGTTTGGCGCCGGCGAGACCGTCGCTCGGTAGCGCGAGATAGTTCGCAACCACACCGCGGGCCGGGCGACGAAGAGCTCGGGCGGAATGAGGGTCAACTCCGCGCATCGTTCGAGCGCCGGGAATACACAGCCGATCAGGCCCATGTCGTGGTACAGCGGCAACCAGCTGGCGCCGCTGTGGATGACGCCGCCCGAGTCCGGCCAAAAACCGTTGAGACGCACCGTCTGGGCCACGACCGCGCGGTGGCTGAGAGCGACCGGCTTGGGCTCGACCGTCGTGCCCGACGAGAACTGAACGAGAGCGAGGTCACCCTCCCCCACCGGTATCGCGCCTGGTGCGGCCGGCGGAAGCTCTTCAACGGTTCGGCATCCGAGCGCCGGCCGCGCGGCCTCGACTGCCGGACCGAGAAGCCGACGAACTCGCTTGTCGGCCAGCACCAGCCGGGCATCCACCGCCCGTAGCATCGCCGCCGTTCGTTGGTGGTACTCGTCAAGCCGTCCGAGGCGCACCGGAGGGTAGAGCGGGACCGGTACCCCACCGGCAAGGAGAGTGCCGAAAAATGCGTCAAAGAAGCCCGCACTGGTCGGGTAGACGAGCGCTACCCGCTGGCCCGGCAGGACCCCACCCTCGCGCAGCCGGCCGGCAACCGATCGTGCCCGTTCGTGGACCTCCGACCAAGGCAACATTTGGCAGCGTTCGCGGCGGTCGAGGATCCTCAATCCCCCCTCCGCCGACGCCGACGCCAGCTCGAGTAGCCCGTTGAGCGTCGTACCATCACTCATCAAGCCGCTCCTGGATGATCTCCACCAGATCACCGACAGTCAGGATCGCCGCCTCTTCGTCAAGACAGATCTGAAAGTGGTTTTCGACCTCGAGGGCGAGGGTCAGGCGCTTGAGTGAATCGAGCTCGAGATCCTCCACCAGGCGCATTTCCGGCCGTAGTTCCCCATCCCACCCAAGGTGGGCCCGCGCAACCTCGGTGATACCGTCGATAACACTCACTCCAGCCCCCCGGCTGCGAGCCGGCTCAGCGCCCCGTCCTCGACCCGGATTCGCTCCTTGAGCAGAACGAGATTGGCAATGCTGAATACTCCCGCCGTCAGCCAGGCACAGTGCACCAGCGGAATTGCGGCAATCTCCATCACGACCACCAGGTAATTGGGGTGGCGCAGCCAGCGGTACGGTCCCGAGGTCACAAGCTCTTCACCCGGGACCACGAGAACACGAGTGGTCCAGCGCTCGCCGAGAGTCGCGAGGGTCCACCAACGAAGGGCGATCGCCGCAACCAGGACGAGCATCGCGGCCGTCGCAACCAGGGGACGCCACGGACGATCGAGGAGCCAGACCTCGGCCACGCACGACAGGAGAAAGGTGCTGTGCAGAGCAACCATCCACGGATAGTGGCCGGCCCCAACCTCGATCGCACCGTGACCCTCGAGCACACGGAGATGGCGTTTTGAGACACCGAGCTCCCACACGCGTTGGGCCGCGATGACCGCGACCAGCACCGTGTAGGCGATCCGCGAGTCGATGCCGAGCACGGTCTCGCTCATTCGTCCTCCCACTTCAGGAGCACCAGCTCGGAGCAGAAGCCGGGGCCCATGGCCGACATCAAACCCCAGCTGCCCGGTGGAGGCGGCGACCCGAGCGCGCCCTCCAACACCAACAACACCGAGGTCGACGACAGGTTGCCGACCTCGCGCAAGGTTCGCCACGCGCCCTCGAGGGCGTCTTCCGGCAGCTCCAACGCATCCTGCATCGCCTCGAGCACCCTCGGCCCGCCCGGGTGCGAGATCCAGGCCGCGATGTCGTCCCTGACCAGCCCGTGCTCGGAGAGGAAGGCGTCCACGTCCCGCCGCAGATAGCGGCGAACCATCTCCGGCACCTCGGCCGAGAGCACGATCTTGAAGCCCCTCTCCGACACGTCCCAGCCCATCACCCGCTCGGTGTCGGGGTAGAAGGAGGAACGGCTGTCGACGACCTTCGGACCCTGCGACGGGCGTTGTTCTCCCACCAGGACCGCGGCCGCGGCGCCGTCGCCGAAGAGCCCCGAACCGATGAGGTTTTCCACCGACAGATCGTCCCGTTGCAGGGTCAAAGAGCACAGCTCCACCGACAACAGCACAGCCACCTCGCTCGGGTGACCGAGTAAATAGTCAGCGGCACGGGCGATTCCCGCCGCCCCCGCCAGACATCCGAGGCCGAATATCGGCACCCGCTTCACCCGGGACGGCAGCGACAACCGGTTCATCAGGCGGGCGTCGATCGACGGCGTGGCAATTCCGGTCACGGTTGTGAAATAGAAGGTATCGACCTCGTCGACGCCGAGCCCGGCGCGATCGAGAGCCGTCAACACGGCCTTGCCGCCGAGCTCCTCCGCGACCCGGATCCAGTGGTCGTTGGCATCGCCCCAGGTCTCGATCTTGGAGTATTCCTCCAGTGGCAGCGCGAGATGGCGCCCGCCGACCAGCACGTTGCGGTGAATCTTCTCGAGCCGACCGAGATTGTAGTAGCGCTCGGCCCACTGCTCGCGAAACGCCGCCAACAGCGTCTCCTGATCGTAGAAGTGATCCGGCAGCGCCGAACCGACCGCAGCAATCCTCATGATCGCTTCCCTCCGATCACCGGAGCACTTCTTCAAATTCGTTCGTCATCTCGACCTCCTGCGCCCACAGATCTCAATCTGACGAACAACGGCGATGCGGGCGGTATTGCGCCAGGTTCTCACCATACTCCTTGTCCCTCATGGCAGAGCAGGTTTCCTCATCGAAGATAATCCGGCGGGCTAGCCACGAAACCCTGTGAGAATCGCAGGCCAGCGCCGAAGGCGCGACAGACTCATAGCCTGGGGCGTGAGCCCCAGGGACCAGGCGTCACAACACCCAGAAGCCCCCGAAAGGGGGCGACAGACTGCGGCTGCGGCGTCAGCCGCAGCCATCATCACCCGAATGTCTGTCGCCGCTTCGCGGCTCGCTCAACCCATCTAACAGAGAATAGAGGCTTTGGATTGAGGGAGTTATTTGGGAGACCGGGTTAGCATGAGCTGTGATGTTGGTCAAAAGCACGTTCGACCCCAGAACAATGGGTTCCGAGGTGGTTCTCGCCTTGTCCGCGATGGCGGTTGTCGCGGCCATGTGGCTGACCGGCTGGCTGCCGGCGGTTGAACGCAGCACCGGCGATTTATTGCTGCGGACGCCGAGCCTCCGGTCCCGGCCCGAGCCGCCGATCGTGGCGATCCTCATAGACGACAACGCTGTCGCCCAACGCGGCGCCCTTCCCTGGCCCCGCGACCTCCTCGCCCGCCTGGTAACAAGTGTCGACAATCTGGGCGCCTGTGCCGTCATCTTCGATCTCATCCTGTCCGAACCCGCCGAGGCAGCCGGTGATCTCGCCCTTGCAGACGCCCTGGCCGAGATCCCCCACGTCCTCGGGGCGGCGCTGGGCGACGGCGACACGTGGCTGCTGCCCCTCGAGGTCCTTGGAGGCGCGGATGCCGCCGCCCATGTCTATGGCGAGGTCGGGCCCGACGGGGTGGTGCGCACCATCGCCGCCACCAAACAGGCCGGCGGCCTGTCCCTGCCCGCCCTTTCGCTGGCTGCCGCTCGCTTGCTACGGCCGCAGATCCCGGTCCCGGCCGGCGTCGAGGTTCGTCCCGAGTTCCGACCACCGCCGCAGGATATCCCGAGGTTCTCGGTCTCCGCGGTCCTCGATGGAGAGCTGTCTGAAAACACGATCCGAGATCGCATCGTATTCGTCGGCGTCTCCGCCACCGGGGCTGGGGACCAGTTCGTGGTGCCAACCGGCCCCCGGCACGCGCCTGTCCCCGGAGTCTTGGCCCACGCTTCAGCCGCGGCGTCCGTTCTCTCCAACCGACTGATCCATCGCCCGGGCAGCGGCTGGACCGCGGTTGCCGCCTTCGTGCTCGCCCTCGCAGTGCAGGCGCTTCGCCGCCGCCGCGGGACCTTTGATCTCGGGCGCTTCTCCATCCTCGTCGCCGGGCTCGGCGTGATCGCGGTTGTCGCGCTGCCCTTGGGTCTCATCCTAGTGCCGCTGGCCACCCTGATGACGGTCGTCGTGGTCTCAGCCCTGCTGCGCGAGGCTGTCGAGTCCCGGACAGCGCACCGCGAGAGCGGCCGCCTGCTGCATTCGCTCCTCGAGCACATCGGCGCGCGATCCACCGACGACCGAGTGCCGCAGACGGCGAGCCGCCGTCTCGAGGCGTTGCAGCGTCTCCAGGAGGTTGTGCTCCGGGAGGACGCCACTCGCCGCGCTCTGCTTGCCGGAATGGCGGAGGGCGTGGCGCTGTGGGGCGCCGACGGCAAGCTGCTCGAGGTCAACCCGGCAGCCGAGAAGCTGTGGGGCGGCCTACCGCGACTGGGAGAGATCGAGGCCGTCCTCGACCCGGCCACCGGTGAGGGCACTCTGCGGCGAACGGGACGCGAGCTTTCCCTGCAAACCAGCCCGCTCGAGGGCGGTCTGCTCGCCATCATCCGTGACGTCACGGCGGAGCACGAGCTCGAGCGACGCCGGCGAGAGATGCAGCGGCTGGTCTCGCACGAACTCAAGACACCGCTGGCCTCGATCTCAGGCTTCGGCGAGACCCTGGAACGGTACGAGCTCACGGGGGACGAGCAGCGGCGGGTGGCATCCTTGATCCGCAGCGAGGCAGCGCGTCTGCAGGAGATGGTCACGGTCTTTCTCGACCTCGAAAGGATCGGCGCCGGTCACTGGGAGGGAGAAG
>JAOZUP010000216.1 GCA_029938595.1 Thermoanaerobaculales bacterium
CCGTGCCAGGCTGGCGCGCTGCGCAGCGCGCCCCCAAGCTGCTGGAGAGCGTCCATCCCGCCGCTCCCCGCCGCGGCCGAGGCGGCCAGGACACCGGTGACGGCCGTCGCCAGCACGATCTTCATCTTCATGCTCATGTTTTTGGGGTCAGCCCTCGAGGCTGAGGGTATTGATGGCGCGGGCGACCACAAAAATTACCTCGTTGTTGCTCTCTGTAGAGGTCGGATAGAGGAAGAAACCGCTGTTCTCCATCCTGTACTCCTGGACGCGGCCGTGGACGATCTCGCCGTCAAAAAACTCGACCCGGGCCGGCGCGCCCGCAGGCGGATCGTCGACCTCGGCGCCGATCTGCATTTCGGCCTCGCGGCGGCGAGGATCCTTGATGAAAAAGACCGCCTTGAGGTCCGATATATTGACCTGGAGTGTCTCGCCGTCATCGGTCCCGGCCTCAACCGCGAAGTCCAACGGCGTGAACTCCCTCGTGAGCCTGCAACGGGTCAGGTGCCCGTCCCGATAGCGAAGCACCACCTCGTTTCCGGCCGACGCCGCCGGCACTTTCGGTGAATTCTCCATACCCTCATGCTAGCCCGGATCGAAGGCGAGGTCCAGAGCGGCGGGCCATCGTTAGAACGTTAAACGTTACACGTTTGAACGTTCGCCAATTGGAAGGAGCCGATCTCCCGGGCGGGTGGGTGGGCGGAACGTTCTAACGTTCAACCTTCTAACGTTCTAACGTCTCTCCGCCCGTAGTCTGGCAGGCCGACGGCTCAATGCCGGAAGTGCCGCCTGCGCGTCAGCACCATTGCCACGCCGAGCCGGTCGCAGACCTCGATGACGTCGTTGTCACGAATCGAGCCTCCCGGCTGGATCACGGCTCGCACGCCGGCTTCGTGGAGCGCCTCCACCCCATCTGGAAACGGAAAGAAGGCGTCGGAAGCGGCGACGCTACCCTCCAGGTCGTGCCCTAATTCGGCGGCCTTGGTGACCGCGATCTTGGCTGCGTCGACCCGGCTCATCTGGCCGGCACCGATACCGAGGATCCGATCCTCTGCGCCAACCACGATGCCGTTCGACCCCACGTGCTTGACCACCCGCCAGGCGAGCTCGAGGGCCCGGCTTTCGCCGCCGGTGGGCGCGCGTTCGGTGGCCACCTCTCGCTCCTCTCCATCCCAACCAGTATCCGCCGCCTGGATCACGAATCCACCGTCGACGTCCCGAACCACCAGACCACCGGCCGCTACCGGCTCGGCCTCGAGCACCCGCAGATTCTTTTTACGCGCGAAGACCTCTCGCGCCGCGTCGTCATAGCCCGGCGCGATGACCACCTCGGCGAACTGCTCGACAACGGCCTCGGCAAACGTGCCGTCAACCTCGAGGTTGGCCGCGATCACGCCGCCGAATGCCGATACCGGATCGGTCGCCCGCGCCTTGAGGAAGGCCTCGACCATGCTGTCGTCGATGCCCACGCCGCACGGGTTGGCGTGCTTGATAACCGCCACCCCGGCAGCAGGCAGGTCCCAGACCAGCCGCCACGCGCCGGTGGCGTCACCCAGGTTGTTGTAAGACAGCGCCTTCCCCTGGATCTGAACCGCACCGGCAAGCCCAACCACCGGTTCACTCTGCGCCAGCACACCCCACTGGTGGGGATTTTCGCCGTAGCGCAGCTCCACCTCACGGCAGCGAAGGAGGTCGCCGGCGACCACCGCCGCGGCCGCAGGCCGCTCATGTCCCATCAGCCGCGGAAGATGAGCGGCGATCGCAGCGTCGTAGGCGGCCGTGTGGCGAAAGACCTTGACCGCCAGGTCACGGCGCGTGTCCTCCGTCGTGCCGCCGCCGGTCAGCTCATCGACGATTGCCGAGTAATCCGCCGGATCGACGACGACCGTCACCCGACCATGGTTTTTGGCCGCCGCCCGGAGCAGGCTCGGTCCGCCGATGTCAATCTGTTCGACCGCCGCGTCCAGATCTGCACCGTCACGGGCAATCGTCTCCCGGAAGGGATAGAGGTTGACCACGACGAGGTCGATCATCGGAATCTCGAGCTCCGAGATCTCGTTCTCATGCTCCGCAGTCGAGGCCGCCAGGATGCCCGCGAACACCTTCGGATGGAGAGTTTTGACACGGCCGCCGAGGATCTCTGGAAAACCCGTGTGCCGGCTGATCTCGAGCACCTCGCACCCGGCGTCGGCCAGAGCACGTGCCGTGCCCCCGGTGGAGATGATCTTCCATCCCAGATCCAGCAGGTTGCGACCCAGCTCACCCAGACCAGTTTTGTCCGAAACCGAGATCAGCGCTAATCCGGCCATGTCGTCCTCCCCCAGAGGGGGGATTGTACATGGCCGGAGGAATTTCGAATTTCGAATTTCCCGCCCACCCCCCCCGGGTTGAACCACAGAGACACGGAGGCACAGAGAAGACACAGAGCCACTCACATCGCAAACACGAAGACACAAAGACACGAAGGAATCGCAACGCCATCCATCCGGCCGATCAACGCAGAGACGCGGAGGCGCGGAGGCGCAGAGAGCCTCTCCGGAGAGTTTTCCCCGTGGCGAGGTCCCGGCCATCGTCTGACGACGGCCGGGGACCGCTGGGACATACTCCAGATCCGATCTCCAGCGATCGTCACTGGAGTATGTCCCAGCAGCCTGCGCTCCGGGAGCGCAGGCCTCGCAACTCCCACCCTCTATCTAAAATGTGACGGGCACGCCCATCGCCCCAGTCGGAAAGCCGTGAGGCGGAACCGACGCGCCCCGGGCGCGTCGGTCGGTGGGAAGCGCGGCTGCGACGAACGCTTGCGTTCGGAGCAGACGGGTTTTCCACCGGCGGGCGGCGATCCTCTGATCGCCGACTGTTCCGCCGTCAATCCGCGGCCCTGCCGCATCACGTCGGCGACAACTTCTTCGTGTCTTTGTGTCTTCGTGTTTGCGATGTGCGCGGCTCTGCGCCTCCGTGACTCTGTGTTTCTTCTCTCTGTGTTCCTTCTCTGTGTCTCTGTGCCTCTGTGGTTCAACCGGTTAGCGGGCGGGCACTGGTCGGACGCGGACGCGGGTGGGCCGGAATCAGTATTTGTTGGATTCGGCTGATAGGATGACTGGCATGAAATTCTCGAGATGGCTCATCGTCGTTGCCGCCGCGTTTCTTGCCGTTGCGTGCTCGCCGCCGGGGCCGGAAGCGCCGTCAGACACGGTGGTAATCGGGGCGTTGTCGGACATCGCGAGCTGGAACCCCTATCTGGCCGAGGATGCATTCGACGAGGAGATTCTGAGCCTGATCTACCCCTCGCTGGCGGTGGAGCAGGTGGACTATCAGCAGCATCCGCCGTCCTTCGCTCCATCCCTGGCCGAGTCATGGGAGTGGTCCAACGACCACCTCGCGCTCACCTTCCACCTGCGAACCGACGCGGTGTGGAGCGACGGCGTGCCGGTGACCGCCGCCGACCTGCTCTTCAGCTGGCGCGCCCAGACCTCGGAAGCGTTGGGGTGGCTGTGGTCCGACATCACCGACAACATCGACACGGTAGAGGCCTTGGACGCCCACACCATCCGCTACACATTCACCCATCGCTACCCCTACCAGTTGATGGACGTCAACGACGGCCCCATCGTGCCGGCCCACGCCTGGGCCGACATCCCGTTCGAAAAGTGGGAGGAGACCGACTGGCGGGAGCTCGTGCTGTCGGCAGGTCCGTTCGTGCCCGGCCTCCACACCCCGCAGCAGGAGATCGTCCTCGAGCGCAACCCTCGCTACTTCGTGGCCGACCGTCCGCGTGTGAGCCGGCTTGTATTCCGCATCGTGCCCTCCAAGACCGGGCTTTTCAACCAGCTCCTTGCCGGCGGTATCGATCTCGTCAACGACATCCCTCCGGCCGAGGCGGCGCGGGTGCTAGACAATCCCGATCTCGAGCTGGCCGTATTCCCCGACCGCTCCTTCACTCACATCTGCTGGAACCTGGACAAGGGGGTTTTCGCCGACCCACGAGTGCGCCGCGCTCTCGGCATGGCCATCGACCGCGAAACTCTGATCGATGCCGTCTACGGGGGTTTCGGCCGGCCGTCGATCGGGCCCGTGCTGTCGACCATGTGGGCCTTCAACCGCGATCTGAACCCGCTGCCCTACGACCCCGCCGGCGCCATCGAGCTGTTGGCTGAGTCCGGGTGGGAGGATCACGACGGCGACGGAATCCTCGACCGCGACGGGCAACCGTTGGCATTCGAGGTCCTCGCACCGTCGGAGAGCGAGGTGCGGAAGGATGTGTGCTTGCTGTTGGAACGCGATCTGGCGCGGATCGGGGTCCGGGCGACGCCCCGCCTCATGGAGTGGGGCGCCGTGCAGGCGGCGGTCGCCGAGGGTAACTTCGACGCCTTCGTGAATCGCTGGATCGAACCGACACAGGTCGATCTCGAGGGAATCTGGCACAGCACGCCGCCCGGCGCCCCGACCTTCAACTTCGGGCATTACTCCAATCCCGAGGTCGACCGGCTGTTCGAAGAGGTGGCCGCGGCGTCCGATTTCGAATCCCAGAAACCACTCCTCGACCGCATTCAGACCCTCATCGTCGCCGATCAGCCCTACACCTTCCTGGTCGAAAACACCCGCCTGGTCGGCGTCAACTCACGCATCCACGGCACAAAGATCAATGACGCGACTATCTTCTTCAACGTCGACGAGTGGGAGATCACGGAGCAACCCGAGTCCACTTCCCTACCCGAATGATCTGATGCCAGATGCCAGATACCGGATACCAGATACCGGCAGAGGGAATCCTCACCAAAAGGTAGGAGGCCGGATCCGGTATCTGGTATCTGGTATCCGGTATCTGGTATTGCGCCGCCCGCCTATAATCCTCCTGTGATCTCGAAATGCTGTCGAGCCCTATCATGAAGCGCATCGTGTTTCGGCGAATGCTCGCCCTGGTGCCGCTGGTGTGGCTCGTTGCCACCCTGACCTTTGTGGTGGTGCATGCCGCGCCGGGTTCTTACGCCGACACGATCGACAACCCGCGGCTCTCCCCCGAAACCCGGGAGCTGATCCGCGCCCGTTACGGCCTCGACCGTCCGCCCCTCGAGCAGTATCTGAGCTGGCTCGGCGCGGTGGCGACCGGCGATCTCGGCACCTCGTTCATGTACAAGCAACCGGTGTCGGCGGTGCTGGCCCGGGCGCTACCGCCGACCCTCTTGCTGGCGGGCGCCGCCCTTTTCTTCGATTTGGTGCTCGGGCTGATCCTGGCGGTGGCGGCGGCACGGCGCCCGTACGGTTGGGTCGATCGAATTACCACCGTCTTGAGCCTGGGCCTTTATGGTGTCCCGTCATTCTGGCTGGCGGGACTCCTGATTCTCGTCTTCAGCCTTCTCCTGGGATGGTTTCCGGCATCGCACATGCACTCGGTGGATGCCGCGAGTCTGAGCGCTCTCCCGCGCCTGGTGGATCTCTTGCGCCACCTCTTCCTGCCCGCCCTCTGCCTCGGACTGGTGGGAGCGGCAGGAACCGCCCGATACCTGCGCGCCACCCTGATCGACGTCCGCTCCTCGCGCTTCATGCTCGCAGCACGCGCGCGCGGCATCCCCGAGAGCCGACTCCTCTGGGTCCACGCCCTACGCCCGGCGCTGCTGCCGGTGGTCACCATCCTTGGCCTGTCGCTGCCGATCCTGGTCTCCGGCTCGGTGGTGATCGAGACCATCTTCTCGTGGCCGGGCATGGGCCAGGTGGCATACAACGCGGCCCGGGCGCGTGACATCCCACTCATCCTGGGTGCCACCCTGATCGGCACCGCCGCAGTGATCCTCGGTAATCTGGCGGCCGATGTCCTCTATGCCGTGGTCGACCCACGGGCACGGAGGCCGTCGTGAGGGCGCCGCGGCGCCTGCTGTGGGGGCTCGCCGGCATCGTGGTGCTGGTCCTCGCCTGCCTCGTCGGACCGTTGATACTGTCACCGGTCGGCGACGGCGACCCGGTCCACGCCGCGCTGCTCCCACCGGGAACCCGGGTAACGGTCCTCGACCTCTCGGACGGCCGAACTCTGGTCTCGCCCGAGGTGGACCTCGATCATGGAGAGTACCTGGTCCACGGCCGGCGGCGGACAACCACGGTTTCCGCCCACGATGTCGTCTCGAAGCACGATGCGCGACTCTGGCTGGGCAGCGACCGCTTCGGCCGCGATGTCCTGCCACGACTCTTGCGCGGCGGCCGGATCTCGCTGGCAATCGCCGCCCTCGGGGCCGCGGTTGCCCTGTTGGTCGGGCTCGGCGTGGGCCTTGCCGCCGCCACCGGTGGCCGAGTCGTCGACGCCGTCCTGATGCGAACGGTGGACGCCCTCCTCGCATTCCCCCTGCTGCTGCTGTTGATCCTGGTCTCAGCCCTCTTCCGACCCGGACCCACGCTGCTCGTCGCGGTGCTCGGTCTGACCTCGTGGATGGGATTGGCCCGTCTCGTGCGAGGACAGGTGCTGTCCCTGCGCACCCGCTCGTTCATCCAGGCGGCACGCGTTGCAGGCACCCGCGAGCTCCGAATCTGGAGTCTTCACTACCTGCCCAACCTCAAGGCCCCGCTGGCCCAGGACACCACCCTCCGCATGGGAAATCTGGTCCTCGCCGAGGCCACGCTGAGCTTCCTCGGTCTCGGCATCCCGGCAAGCCTCCCGAGTTGGGGCGCAATGATCGCCGACGGCCAGAGAGTCATGCTCGACGGCTGGTGGCTGTCGCTCTTCCCCGGTCTCGCAATCACCACCCTCGTCATAAGCCTCGCGCTCATCGGTGACGGGCTACAGCAAACCGGAGATGCCAGCGCCTGAGCCCGCATTTTTCATAAGGACTCTGGGACGGCGGAAGCGGGCCACCGCCGTCAACAGGTGGTCAGTGGAAAGCCCCGAAGGGGCGTAAGATACATAGCCTGGGGCGTCAGCCCCAGGTTACCAACGGAACCTCTGAACCAGAGCCCTGAAGATGTTGACATATGTCCGACCGGTGTGATGGTAGCGGTCAGCGTC
>JAOZUP010000217.1 GCA_029938595.1 Thermoanaerobaculales bacterium
GCGGGACCGAGGAACGCTCGCGTTCCGAGGGCACGGCGGTGAGCGACCGTGGCCGACTGGCTAGCGCAGCCCGCTCGGAAAGCCCTCCGGTGGGTGGTCGTACTCGACGCCCGACTCGCCCTTGACTACATTGCCCATCGGGAAACCGGGGAAGCCTGACTCGCAAAGGCTCCCTAGAACCTTATCGAGCTGTTTGGGCGGCACCACCAGGATCATCCCAACGCCAAGGTTGAAGGTGCGCCACATGTCGTCTTCCGGCACCTGACCCTTCTCCGCCAGCAGGCGGAAGACCGGCGGGATGTCCCACGCGCCAACCTTGACGATCGCCCGCAGCCCGTCGGGCAGCACCCGCGGCAAGTTGTCGGTGATTCCACCGCCGGTGATATGGGCGAGCGCGTGCACCTGGCAATCCTCGAGCAACGGCCAAACGGGCTCGAGATAGCAACGGTGCACTTCGAGCAGCTCCTCGCCGACCGTCCTGCCAAGCTCCGGGACAGTGTCGTCCGGACCCAGCTCGAGCTGCTCGAAAAAGACCTTGCGAGCGAGTGAGTAGCCGTTGGTGTGGAGACCGCTGGAGGGCAGACCAACGAGGACGTCGCCGGTCCTCGCCAAGGAGCCGTCGAGGATCCGGCGGCGCTCGACGACACCGACAATAAAACCCGCGAGATCGTACTCGCCATCGCTGTAGAATCCCGGCATCTCGGCGGTTTCGCCTCCGAGGAGGGCCACACCGTGCTCCGAGCACGCCACCGCCACCCCGCCCACGACATCCGCGACGACATCCGGTTCGAGGCGCCCGGTCGCCAGATAGTCGAGGAAGAAGAGCGGCCTCGCACCCTGGACCAGGATGTCGTTGATGCAATGATGCACCAGGTCGCGGCCCACCGACCCGTGTCGCCCGGTGGTGAAGGCGACCGCGAGCTTGGTCCCCACTCCGTCCGCCGAGGCCACCAGAACCGGCTCCTTGAAGCCCTTGACCGGCATCCGAAACAGGCCGCCAAAGGCCCCCTGGTCCGAGAGCACATTGTCGGTGTAGGTGTTGCGCACCATCTTCTTGATCTGGGCCAGCGCCCGGTCCTGAGCGTCGATGTCGACGCCTGAATCGCGGTATGTGGTCATACAAAGTTCCGATCCCGCTCCCGCGCCCGATCCCATTGAGGACCCCGCCGTCGGGCACGGAGGGCGTTTCTGACAAACGACCATATCGGGCAATTAGCCGGTAGGCAAGAGGTGAAAATCCGCGAATCTTCAAAAGCTGGATCGGACGCAAGCCACAGAGAACGAATCGCTATCGCTATCGGGATCGCTATCGCTATCGATAGACACCACTCCAAATCTGGATTTCGATACCGATAGCGATTGCGATTGCGATAGCGACGAAGGGACCGGGCACGGAGATGGAGACGGGCTCGGGATGTGGCACAACCCGCCCATACCTGCTACAACCTCCACATGACGCTGATTCGACGCTTTCGAGCCTACGACCTGCCCTCCTCCACCCATGACAGCTTGCTCCGATCGGCGCGCGACATCTTCGATGCCGACGTCTCCGACCTTTCAACTGAACACTGCTGTTACATCCAGACCAACCGCAAACTCAGTTCGGAGGAGCAGCGGATCCTCGACTGGCTGCTCGCCGAAACATTCGAGCCGAAGTCCTACGGCCCCACGAGCTTCCTCGATGACACCGTGGGACCGGTCCTCGAGGTCGGGCCGAGGATGACCTTCACCACCGCCTGGTCGACCAACGCGGTCTCTATCTGTCACGCCTGCGGGATCGAGGCCGTGGTGCGCATCGAACGCTCACGGCGCTACCTCCTCCACAACCCGACGCCGATGTCGGCCGATGTTGCACTCGCCTTTCTCGCCCGCATCCACGATCGTATGACCGAGTGCGAATACCCCAGCCCGCTGACCAGCTTCAGCGTCGGTGTCGAGCCCGCGCCGGTATCCACGGTGCCGGTGATGGCCCAGGGCCGCGGCGCCCTCGAACGCCTCAACCGTGAGCTCGGTCTCGCCTTCGACGACTGGGACCTCGACTACTACACCGCCCTCTTCCGCGACCGCATGGGACGCGACCCGACCGACGTCGAGTGTTTCGACATCGCCCAGTCCAACAGCGAGCACTCGCGGCACTGGTTCTTCAAGGGACGGCTCGTAATCGACGGCGAGGAGATGCCGCAGCACCTCTTCGAGATTGTTCGCACACCCTGGGAGGCCAATCCGAACAACAGCGTCATCGCCTTTCACGACAACTCGAGCGCCATCCGCGGTCTTCCGGTCCCGGCACTGATCAGCGCCGACCCGGAGGCGTGCTCGCCGCTATTGGTTCGCGAGCTGGACCTCGATGTCATCTTCACCGCCGAGACCCATAACTTCCCCTCCGGCGTGGCACCATTTCCCGGCGCCGAGACCGGGACCGGCGGCCGCATCCGCGACGTCCAGGCCACCGGTCGCGGGGCGCTGGTTGTGGCCGGAACCGCCGGTTATTGTGTGGGCAATTTACGGCTTCCCGGCTATCAGCTTCCTTGGGAGGACGAAGGCTTCGGCTACCCACCCAACCTGGCCCCACCACTGACGATTGAGATCGAGGCGTCCAACGGCGCCTCCGACTACGGCAACAAGTTCGGCGAGCCGGTGATCGCCGGTTTCACCCGTTCTTTCGGGCTTCGTCTGCCCGACGGCAAACGCCGGGAGTGGATCAAACCGATCATGTTTTCCGGCGGCATCGGTCAGATCGACCACCGCCACATCGCCAAACAGGCGCCTGAGCCCGAGATGTGGGTGGTGAAGATCGGCGGGCCCGCCTACCGCATCGGAATGGGGGGCGGCGCCGCTTCATCGATGGTCCAGGGCGATAACCCCGAGCAACTCGACTTCAACGCCGTCCAACGCGGAGACGCCGAGATGGAGCAGAAGGTCAATCGCGTCATCCGCGCCTGCTCCGAACTTGGAACGGCCAACCCGATCGTCAGCATCCACGACCAGGGAGCCGGCGGAAACTGCAACGTGCTCAAAGAAATCGTCGAGCCCGCCGGAGCGAAGCTCGAAATTCGCGAGATCCCGGTCGGCGACGACAGCCTGTCGGTGCTGGAGATCTGGGGGGCCGAGTACCAGGAAAATAACGCCCTCCTCCTGAGGCCTCAAGACGAAGCCCGCTTCCGATATTTGTGCGAGCGCGAGCAGGTTCCTGTGGCATTTGTCGGCCGTGTGACCGGCGACGGAAGGGTCATCCTTCACGACGCGGCCGATGACACCACCCCGGTCGATCTAGTACTCGACCACGTGCTCGGCCGGGTCCCGCAGAAGACCTTCGAGTCCGACCGCCGGCCGGTGCTCATAAAGGAGCTCCGGCTTCCGTCGGACCTCGAGGTCGCACAGGCTCTCGACCGGGTGCTGCGGCTCCTGGCCGTGGGATCCAAACGCTTCCTCACGACCAAGGTGGACCGCAGCGTTTCAGGATTGGTGGCACGCCAGCAGTGCGTCGGCCCGCTCCAGCTCACGGTCGCCGATGTGGCGGTGATCGCTCAGAGCCACTTCGCCGTCACCGGTGCCGCGACCGCTATCGGCGAGCAACCGCTCAAGGGCCTCATCGACCCGGCTGCGATGGCGCGGATGGCGGTTGGCGAAGCGCTGACCAATCTGGTGTGGGCTCGGGTGACGACGCTCGAGGACGTGCGCTGCTCGGCCAACTGGATGTGGGCGGCCAAGCTCCCAGGTGAGGGTGCGGCGCTGCACGATGCCGCAACTGCCATGCGTGACATCATGCTGAATCTCGGCATCGCGGTCGACGGCGGCAAGGACAGCCTGTCGATGGCCGCCCGGGCGCCTCTACCGGAAGGCGGCGAGGAGCTCGTCAAAGCGCCCGGCGAGCTCGTGATCTCGGCCTATGTCACCTGCCCCGACATCAGATCGACGGTGACCCCGGACCTCGAACTACCAGGACGCGGATGCCTCCTCCTGGTCGATCTCGGCGGCGGCAAGCACCGCCTGGGCGGCTCGGCGCTGGCACAGGTGTTCAGCCAGATCGGAGACGAAACGCCCGACGTGGACGACGCGGACGCCCTGGGTCGCGCGTTTGCGGCGATCCAGCAGCTGATCGCTGCTGGCCTGCTCACCGCCGGCCACGACCGCTCCGACGGCGGGCTCGTCACCACCCTGCTGGAGATGGCCTTCGCCGGCAACTGTGGAATTGAGATAGAGCTCCCCGCTGAGAACCACGCCGACCCCATCCCCCGACTCTTCACCGAGGAGCTCGGGTTGGTGATGGAGGTGGACGAGTCGGATGTCGAAGGCACCCTCGAGATGTTGCGAAGGGCCGACGTGCCGTGTGAGCACATCGGCAAGACCCTGGCCGAGCCCGAAATTCGAATTGCGGTCGGAGGCCGTGAGGTGCTGCGTGCGGACATGCGCGACCTCCGCGACCTGTGGGAGGCAACATCTTTTCGACTCGAGCTCGAGCAGGCGGATCCCGAGTGCGTTGCCGCCGAGCGCGGCGGTCTGCGGCGGCGCAAAGCCCCTCATTATGAACTTTCGTTCACACCCCGACCTACGGCGCCGGAGATCATGAATCGCGACTCCAAGATCCCGGTTGCTATTCTCCGCGAGGAGGGCTCCAACGGCGACCGCGAGATGGCGGCGGCCTTCCACGCTGCTGGTTTCGATCCGTGGGACGTGGCGATATCCGATCTGCTGGCCGGCCGCATCACCCTCGAGCGGTTCCGCGGCGTGGCGGCGGTGGGCGGTTTCGCCCATGCCGATGTCCTCGATGCGGCCAAGGGCTGGGCGGGATCGATCCGCTTCAACCGCGATCTGTGGTCGCAGTTCGAAACCTTCCTCGACCGCCCCGATACCTTCAGCCTCGGGGTCTGCAACGGCTGCCAACTGCTGGCCCTCCTCGGCTGGGTCCCGTGGCGGGGCTTCGACGGCGGGGCGCAGCCGCGTTTCGTGCGCAACGCCTCGGGCCGTTTCGAGTCTCGCTTTGCCACCGCCACCATCCTCAAGAGCCCGGCCATCATGCTCAGGGGCATGGAAGGGTCAACCCTCGGGATCTGGTCCGCGCACGGTGAGGGCCGCGCGTTCTTCCCCGACGAAGCGGTCCTGAGCCGGATCGAGAACGAGGGCCTGGCCCCCGTCCGCTTCGCTGACGACTCGGGGAGCATCACCGAGACCTACCCGCACAACCCCAACGGTTCGCCCCGCGGCATTGCCGCCCTCTGCTCCCCCGACGGCCGTCACCTGGCGATGATGCCGCACCCCGAGAGGACCTCGATCACCTGGCAGTGGGGATGGATGCCGCCCGCGTGGCGTCGCGATCTCGAGGCCTCGCCGTGGCTAAAAATATTCCAGAATGCGCGGGAGTGGTGCGAAGGAAGTTAAGAATTGTGAGTTAAGAATTGTGAGGTTGACCCAACTCTTAACTCTAAACTCTTAATTATTAACTCTTTACTTGCCACGTCCGGGTGAGAGATCGTGGCGCTCCAGGCAGGCTCCGTCACCGTCCAGTGTCACGCGCAGCATCTCGTTGCGGGTCACCGCCGTCACCGGGATGTCCTCGTCCACCGCACTGCGCAGGGTCTCGCACACCAGGTTCGGACAGTTGTTCTCGGCCGAGAGGTGGAGCGCCACAACCGCGCGCAGAACAGATGATTGGACCTGATCCACCGCTTTCAGGCTCTGGTGATTGGAGAGGTGACCCTTAGAGGAGCTGATGCGCTGCCTCAACGGCCACGGGTACGGACCATGGCGGAGCATGTCCGAATCGTGGTTGGCCTCGAGCAGGAGCAACTCGCAGCCTAGCAAACGCTGTTGTAGCAGCGTCGTGAACTTCCCGGTATCGGTGCAGAAGGCGACGCAATGACAACCATCGTCAAACATGAAGGCCACCGGATCGGCGGCATCGTGCGACGTACTGACCGCGGTGACCTGCAGATCCCCGAAAATCCGAGTCTGTCCGGACTCCAGTTCGCCGCCGCCGTTGCAGCGCACGTCAAGCCGCGACCAGGTTCCGTGGGTGGCCCACACCGGAGCCTGATGGTGACGGCGGAGGAAAACGTCGAGGCCCCGCACGTGGTCTGAGTGCTCGTGGGTCAGGAGCACCGCGCCCACGTCCTCTGGAGCGCGACCGAATGCCTCGAGGCGCTGCCGTATCTGGAGGGCCGACACGCCAACGTCGATCAGCAACGAGGTCCCGCCCGAACTGATGAGGGCGGCGTTGCCCGAGGAACCGGAGGCGAGGATGAGCACCTCCATTCTCACACCCCGGTCGAGCCAAAGCCGCCGTCACCGCGATCGGACGAGCTCAACTCGGCGGACACGACAAAGACTGCTCGGGTCACCGGCGCGATCACGAGCTGTGCAATCCGTTCCCCGCGGCCGATGGTCGCCGGCCCCGACCCGAGGTTGACCATCAGCACCTTGAGCTCGCCGCGGTAGTCGCTGTCGATCGTGCCGGGAGCGTTGACCACGGTCAGACCGTGGCGGATGGCGAGCCCCGACCGCGGCCGCACCTGGCCCTCGTAGCCGTCAGGAATTTCCAACACGAGGCCCGTCTGCACCGCCGCGCGTTCCCCCTGCTCGATCACGAGGTCGCTGTCGACGGCTGCGCACAAGTCGGCCCCGGCCGCACCCGCAGTGGCGTACTCGGGAAGCTGCAATCCCTCGGCATGGGCGAGGCGGCGGATACGAACCTCGACGGTCATGGGGGGATGATACGACAGCACGGGTTCAGAATTAGGAATTAGGAATTAGGAATTAGGAATGCCGACCGCCTATCCCGCGGAATTTCGGATTTCGGATTTCGGATTTGACGTCCCCAAGCCTCCATTGTGAGCCGGGAAGCCACCGTCGGCGTGGCGCTGTTGCGGAGGGCCTCGTCGCGAGGGCCACGAGGGCGCGTTCACCGGAGGTGCCTGGCATCCCGGGCGCGTTCACCGGAGGTGCCATTTTTGACATTGTTTGAGCCCTGATCCTCCTTTTCGGCAG
>JAOZUP010000218.1 GCA_029938595.1 Thermoanaerobaculales bacterium
GGGGTCCGGTCGCGCTCGAATGTAGCCCACCGGCGCGCCAAAGGCGCGCAGCGGTGGAGGATGGCGGGAACGACGAGCGCTCGCGCTCGGAGGGCGCGCTATCCGAGAACGCGTGGCCGCGGGCGCAGCCCGCGGACGGTGGGCGGGCACGGGGATGGGCGCGGTACACTTTGGCCATGGCAGCGGACGCCAAACCAACACGCAAGTTGACCGTTGTTGCGGCGGTGATTCGCGACGGAGACGGTCGGGTGCTGCTGACCCGCCGTCCAGATGACCGTCACATGGGCGGCTTGTGGGAGTTTCCTGGAGGCAAAGTGGACGACGGCGAGGCACCGGCCGATGCGCTGGTGCGCGAGCTGCGCGAGGAGCTCGGAGTGGCGGCGGGCGTCGAGCGGCCGATTACCTTTGCAGTCCACGAGGAGCAAGGACTGCGGATCCTGCTGCTGTTCTATGCCGCCCGCATCCTCGACGGCGAGCCACAAGGGAAGGAGGGCCAGGCAGTGGCCTGGGTGCCGATTGCCGAGCTCGCGTCCTTCCCCACCCCGCCCGCCGACGCCGAGCTGGTGCGTCGCCTTGGCGCCGGCGAAAGCCCTTGACCATCACCCTTCCCGGGCCCTATCTTGAACCAAGGAGGCATCATGGGAACCACAATGCGTGAACCTGCGGTCGCCGGCACCTTCTATCCCGGCACAGCCTCCGCGCTACAGCGAGAGCTCGATCAGCTCGTCGAGGTCGAGGAGGATCGCCACGAGCTGCTTGCCTGCATCGCCCCCCACGCCGGCTATGTCTACTCCGGGGCAGTCGCGGGAAAGCTTTACGGCCATCTGGACATCCCGCAGCGCGTTATCGTCCTCGGCCCCAACCACACCGGCGCCGGCGCTCAGGTGTCGGTGGCCCCGCATGAGCGGTGGCGGACGCCGTTTGGTGAGCAGCCGCTGGACACGGCCCTCGCGCGAATGCTGGTGGAACGTTTTCCGGCCGCCGTGTTCGACGCCGACGCCCACTGGCGGGAGCACTCTTTAGAGGTGCAGCTGCCCTTCCTGCTGACCCGGAACCCCGACGTCGAGCTGTCAGCCCTGTGCCTCGGCCATTTGCCCCTCGACCAGTGTCTTAACCTCGGCCGGATTCTGGCGCAGCTGATCACGGACCTCGGCGAGCCGGTCGGAATCGTCGCCTCCTCCGACATGAGCCACTATCTTGCCGACGACGAGGCCCGGACCCTCGACCATCTTGCCATCGACGCCGCCCTCACCCTCGATCCGGCGAAGTTGTACGAGACCGTCCATCGAGAGGGCATCACGATGTGCGGGGTGGTCCCGGCGACAGTCGCCATCGAGGCGGCCAACCGGCTTGGTGCCACGGCAGCCCATCTGGTGGCCTACGCGACCTCGGGCGATGTTTCGGGTGATCGTTCGGCGGTGGTCGGGTACGCGGGCATGTGCATTCATCGTTAAACGTTGGAACGTTAAACGTTCGATCGTTCAAACGACTAGCCGATAGATCCGCGTTACATCCAGTTTGCCACTTGGTTGCAATATTGGTGATCAGCCGAAGTGGTTATAATCCCCTCCATGAACGAGCTTCGAGTTTTCGATCGCATCTCCGACGCTGTGGGTTGGACGCCGCTGGTGCGGCTCGGACCAACCGTGGATGACCTCGACTGCGCGGTCTTTGCCAAGATCGAGTTCCTCAACCCGATGGGCAGCGTCAAAGACCGCATCGCCCGCTACATGATTGACAAGGCGATCGCCGACGGCCGTCTCGAGGCCGGCGATTTGGTTGTCGAAAACTCTTCCGGCAACACCGCCATGGGGTTGGCGATGATGTCGGTCCTCGAGGATCTGCGGTGCACCATGGTTGTGCGGCGCGGGACCTCGAAAGAGAAGCTCGACTGCCTGCGGGCGATGGGCATCGATCTGGTGCTGGTGGACGGCAACCTGTCGCCGGACGACCCCGAGAGCTATAACCGCAAAGCGCGCGTGATCGTGGCTGAGAATCCCGGCGCCTTCTTTCCCGACCAACACAATAACCGCGAGAACTCAGACGCACACTACCAAACCACCGGGCCGGAGATCTGGGCGCAGATGGAGGGCCGGATCGACTACCTGGTGGCCGGGATCGGCACCGGCGGCACCATCTGCGGGGTCGCTCGCTACCTCAAGGAACAGGATTCCGCGATCGAGGTGGTGGCCATCGACCCTGAGGGTTCCGTCTTCTTCGATTACTTCCACAGCGGCCGCCACGGCGAGCCAAAGCCCTACCTGATCGAGGGGCTCGGCGACGAGGAGATCATCGGCTGCCCCGACTTCGAACTCATCGACACGATGTACCGGGTGAGAGACGGCGAGGCCTTCCGCGCCACCCGTGCCCTCGCCCGCCGCGAGGCGATTCTCGCCGGCGGATCGTCGGGGGCCGCGTTGTGGGGCGTCCGTAAACTCGCGCAACAGCTCGACCGCCCGGCGCGCATCGTCACCATCTTCCCCGACTCGGGAACCCGCTACATGAGCACGATCTTCAACAACGAGTGGATGAAGGATCACGGATTCCTCTGACCACCGCCAACCCACAAAGTTGAGAGTTAAGAGTTGAGAGTTTTCCCCCGGGCGCCCGTTGCTTCGCCGGGGGAGAGGGCCGGAATTCTAAACTCTTAACTCTAAACTCATAACTCCTCAACGGGTTGATCACTGTCGCCCTATCGCTGGGCGGTAGACCGAGTCCCCGGTGACATTGTCGATCACGGTCGCGTAGGCGTACCAGATGACGGTCGGATCGCTGCTGACGAAGGTGACTGAACCATCGAGGAGCGGATCCTCCACCCCGAAAAACTCCAGGCTCTTCTGTATGAGCCCGACCTGGTCGAACATTATCGACCCAGAGGCAATTTCGGTACCGTCATCATCATTGATTGTGATGGTGAACGTGACGGGGTTCCCCTGCGAGGCGCCGGCAGGAACGAACACACCGACATTGGTTCGAAAAAACCCGTCGTGTTCGACATTGGCCACCCAGGCAGTTTCGGAGACGACGAGGGCGCCGTACACGTTGAGGCCGTAGCTGCCTCCCTCCGGGTCGTTGGTATAGGTACGTGAGGCCAGCACCAACGGCGCTCCGCCGGAGATGATCTGTATTCCGCCCTTGACGTTGCGCAGACCGAAAACCCCAGTGACGACATTGGCGAGGGTGAGCTGCCCGTTCCCGGGAATCGGGATCGGTTCGCTGATCTGGGGTTCGAACGCGGGACCCGAGTTCTTCAGTTCGGGAAAGAGAAACAACTGCACCGAGGTTGCGGCAGGACTCACGTTGAGGATGCTCACGTCGGACCGCCAGAAAGTGTTGTTCTCGCCGGGAATGTTGGCGACCGCCGGTATCGCGCCACCCGGGGCCACGAACTGCGCCGCCGCCGGTGATGCCAGGGTGATTGCCAACAGCGCAAGAAATGTCAAGTTTCGCATCGCCACCTCCGACCTCAAGTTTACCTTGAGTAGCAGTGGCTGGCTCAGGGTGCGCGACGAGGTCCTCGCCACGGCCATCCCCTCGTAACGGCAAACCTGAAAATCTCACCAGCTTCCTGCTGCGGCCGGAGAAGCGTGAGCGCCGAAGGCGCGATAGATTCGTAGCCTGGGGCGTGAGCCCGCCGACGGCAGCGCAGTGAGCTCAGGCCTCATCCGAAGGAGGAGGACATGAGCCACGCGCTGGCGACGGTGCGTCACGACGGCCGAAGGCCGTCAGTAACCCCAGGATCGAGCGACAAGAAAATCCCAAAGCCGTGAAGCGGCGACAGACCAACGGATGTGAACGCCTGCGGCTGACGCCGCAGGCGGAAATCTGTCGCCGCTTCGCGACTCATCGAGCGGGTTAATTCAAGCTCGTGAATCATACCCGATCGAGGCCGATCGCCTTGAGGCCGGAGTCCTCGAACTCGGCCACCATCACCGGGTTGACGCCCCGCACCTTGGTCAGCAGACCGTGCGCCTCCGCGTCCTTGCCGTCGGCGAGCAGCACCTCTGCGAGGATCATTCGATTGTAAAGTTTGTACGTGCCGGTGGCGGCCTCGCCATAGGTCAGCTCTTCATCCGCGGCGCGGAGCTTCTTTTCGGCATCGGCATACTCGCCCTGAAACGCCAACCGCACGCCCTGCATATGAGCAAAGGCGCCCCGCAGCGTCATGGCCTCCATGGATTTGCTGTCCTGCTCGAACGTCGCAAGGATGTTCCCGGTTTCAACCTCGAGGGCCAACGCCGACTCCCAGTCTCCGAGCCGGCTGGCGGCGAAGTGGGTTGTCAGGGTTGCGAAGCCAACCCTCCACTCGGTGGCGCACTCGGACTCCGCTTGGTCAAGGATCTCCTGCCACCGCTCAGCACTCCGCAACGCCATGTAGCGCTGTCTGCAATCCATCGCCATCACCCGACCTTCCGGCACCCCAGCCTCCTTTGCTCGCTCGACGATACCGCGGGCGCCGTCGGGGTCGCCGTTGAGGCCCATCACAAGCACGAGGTGGGCGTAACTGGCCCAGAAATCAGGTCTGATATCGAGCGCCTGCTCGAGCATCTCCTCGGCCTCGTCATACCGGCCGATGGTGATGAAGAGCTCGCCCAGCGAGTCGAATGGGTTCGCCTGGTCGGGAGCGATAAAGCGGTAGCTCTTGAAATACTCTTCGGCCTCCGCGAAACGACCCCTGCCCATGTTGATGTAGCCGAGCATGTTGTATGCAATCACCCAGTTGGGGCTGATCTCGGCGAGACGCTGGTAGAGGCGTTCGGCTTCCTCGAGGCGGCTGAGGCCCCAAGCGCGCTCTGCCCTCTGAAATAGGATGTAGGGATCGTTAGGATACCTCGCGGCGTACTCGTCGAGGATTGCGACGGCGTCGTCCGGCCGCTCTTCGTGGTATGCACGCGCGCGTTCGACAAAGAACCGCTCACGGGGCGTGAGCAGAGTGGTGTCCGCCTCCTCGACCTTCGCCCACCGAGCCTCCTTCGTCTCCTGGTCATCGTGCGGGAGGTACCTGAGGGAGAACAGATTCGCGATGACGAAATCAGGATCGAGTTCCAAAGCGCGGTTGAAAGACCCCTCAGCATCTTCCGAGTAGAGCTTCATTTCCGCGTCCATTGCGGCCTCTAACTCGGCCAGGGCCTCGGGCGACGAGGTCGTCCACTCCTGCCCTCGTGGCAGAGCAACCAGGGTCACACCGGCCGCAACCATCACCACGGCCGCCAGAGCCAACCACATCCAATGCTTCATCTCACCATCCAGCGAACCAAATTTTTCATCACCGTGGGCCGCGAGGTTTTACGTTCCAACGTCTCGCATCATCCCCGATCGAGACCGATCGTCTTGAGGCCGGAGTCTTCGAACTCCGCCACCATCACCGGGTTGACACCGCGGACCTTGGTCAGCAAACCGTGCGCCTCAGCATCCTGGCCGTCGGCGAGCAGGACCTCGGCGAGGATCATGCGGTTGAAGAGCTTGTACATGCCGACGCCAGCCTCAACGTAGGTCAATCCCTTGTCGGCGGCTCGTAGCATCTTCTCGGCCTCGGCGTACTCGCCCTGGAGCGCCAGCCGCACCCCCTGCATGTGAAGGAAGGCACCCCGCACGGTCATGATGTCCTTCTCGGCGGCGTGCTTCTCAACCTCTTCGAGCAGGTTGGCGGTCTCCACCTCCATCGCCATCGCCGTCTCCCAGTCGCCCAGCTTGCAGGCGGCAAAGTGGGTGCTGACCGTCGAGAATCCCTCCTTGAAGCCCTCGACGCACTTGGAGTCGGCCTCGTCCATGATCTGCTGCCAGGCCTCGGCGTTGCGCAGCGCCGTGTAGTGCTCGAGGCACTCCATCCCGAAGAGCATCTCCTCCGGACCGTCGGCGTCCCTGACACGCGCGATGATCTCACGGGCGCCCTCGAGGTCGCCGCTGAAGGTCTTCATGAGGACGAGGTGCTGGTAGGAGGCCCAGAAGTCAGGCTTGATCTCGAGCGCCTTCTTGAGCGACTCCTCTGCCTCGTCGTAGCGGCCGACGGTGATAAAGAGCTCGCCCAGCGAGTCGTAAGGGTTGGCCTGATCGGGAGCGATGAAACGGTAGCTCTTGAAGTACTCCTCGGCCTCGGCGAACCGGCCCTGCATCATGGTGATGTAGCCGAGCTGGTTATAGGCGATGACCCAGTTGGGGCTGATCTCGACCAGACGCTGGTAGAGGCGCTCGCCCTCCTCGAGCTCACCGAGGCGCCACGTCCGCAGGGCTTTCTGATTCAGGATGTAGGGGTCGTTCGGGTATTTCGCCACGTACTCGTCGACGATCGCGATGGCGTCGTCCTGCCGCTCCTCGTGGTAGGCACGCCTCTGCTCAATGAAGAACCGCTCGCGCGGGGTGAGCTTCGAGGTGTCGCTCGCCAGCACTTCCTCTACCATTTGCTTCGCCCGATCCTCGTCCTTGTCCTGCCAGCGCACCTGATTCGAGTACATCATCTTGGCCATCACGAATTCCGGGTCGAGCTCGTACGCACGGCGGAAATGCTCCCTGGCTTCGTCGTAATAGAGCTTCATTTCCGCGTCCATCGCAGCCTGAAACTCGGCCAGGGCCTCGGGCGAGTCGGTCGTCCACTCTTGCCCGCTGGGCAGAGCGACAAGGGTCACACCGGCCCCGACCACGACAACCGCTGCCAACGTCAACCACATCCAACGCTTCATTCCGCCTCCCAGCACATCAGTCGAGACGCACAACCCACAAAGGGCGCAGATGCGCGCCTCTCGTATTCATTGTACGGAAAACCTCAGAAAAGGTTGCACCGCTTTCACTTTCGGACACTTCCCGCGACTGTGATCAGCCATGTCGTTCAAAACCTGAACGTTCCATCCTTCAAACGTCGTCCCGCAGCGCCCGCGCCCGGCCCAGGAGGAGCTGCGTCTTGCGGGCGGTCGGCCAGGTGAGCC
>JAOZUP010000219.1 GCA_029938595.1 Thermoanaerobaculales bacterium
TCATCGACCCAGACCGGCTGCCACGTCATATCGCCATCATCATGGACGGCAACGGGCGCTGGGCGATGGCTCGCAACCTCCCGCGTGTCGAGGGTCACCGTGCCGGAATTCGATCGGTCCGCGAGACCGTCGAGACGGCCGCCCGCCTCGGTCTCGAGGTCATGACCCTGTACGCTTTTTCCACTGAAAACTGGAAACGGCCGAGGCATGAGGTGTCCACGCTCATGGCCCTGCTCAAGGAGTTCATCAACCGCGAGCTTGAAAACCTGCGCGCCAACAACCTCCGGTTCCGGCCCATAGGGCGCATCGACCAGCTCGAATCTTCGGTGCAACGAGAGCTCCAGCGCGCCGTCGACGGCACGAAGGAGTGCACCGGCACCCTGATCCAGATCGCCCTCAATTACTCCGGACGGCAGGAGCTCACCGACCTCGTACGTGGCGCTGTTGCAAAGGCGGTGGCCGGCGATCTCACTCCGAAGACGATTGACGAAGATTGGATTTCCGACCACCTGGTCACCGGCGGGGGACCCGATCCCGATCTTCTGATCCGTACCTCCGGCGAGCAGCGAATATCCAACTTCCTCCTGTGGCAGGTTGCCTATGCTGAAATCTACTTCTGTCCGGTGCTGTGGCCGGATTTCACCACCATCGATCTCCTGCAGGCTGTTCTCGAGTTTCAACGTCGGGATCGGCGGTTCGGTGGTCTCGCCCCGAGCGGCGGTGTTTTCACCCCTGCGGGCACGACACGCGCCGAGTGACGGCGGAGCGGCGGTAATAAATGCATGCTAAGAGAGAGTTGGTCGCACTGGCAGCGATCCCGATCCTCGCCGCCACCATCATCTGGGCGCCACCGTGGGCGTTCCTCATGGTTCTCGGGGCGGCTGCGATCCTCGCATGTAACGAGTTTCTGAACATGGCCCGGAGTGCCGGACTCGATGCCTCTCGTTGGCTGCCGCTGGTTCTGACCGGCATGGTATTGGCAGCCTCCTGGGTTTGGGGCACGACCGGACTCGCCGTTTCGTCGATCGTCACGCTCCTCGCCCTGGCGGCGGCACGCCTCGCACATCACGCCTCTCCAGTCGGAAGCCTCGGGGCGGTTGCCGCTGAGAGCTTCGCCGTGCTGTATCTCGGTGCCACTGCGGCCTGCCTGGGGTGGTTGCGCCTGTGGCCGGTCGAACCCCAGGGGATACGTCTGGTGATCTTTTTCCTCGCCTGCATCTGGGTCGGTGACTCCGGCGCCTACTACGTGGGACGCACCTTCGGTCGCCACCCCATGTCACCGAAAATAAGTCCCAACAAGACGCTCGAGGGCCTTGCCGGCGGGGTCGTAACTACCTACGCGGCGGCGGCCCTGACGGCAAATATCCTCGACCTCGGTCTGGCTCCGATCCACGTCGCGGGATTGGCAACGATCCTCGCCGTGGCAGCACCCCTGGGCGATTTGGTGGAGTCACAATTCAAACGAGACAGCGGGGTCAAGGATTCTTCGACGCTTCTGCCCGGCCACGGTGGTCTCCTCGATCGCACCGACAGCCTCTTTTATTCGGCGCCGGTATTCCTTGGGTACCTGACGGCCACCGGTTTGGTGTGACGAAGATGCTCGCCGCTCAAACCCACACTTCTCAGATGAAATACGTCCTCACAAAAGTTGGTTCGGAGAATAGATGCTGACGCTTGTTGCCTTCATATTTGTCATCGGGGTGCTGATCACGATCCACGAGGCCGGTCATTTCGGGATGGCTCGCCTGCTCGGAGCGCCGGTTGAAGTCTTCTCGGTCGGCTTCGGCAAACGACTCTGGGGTTTCGAGCGGGGCGGCACCGACTACCGGATATCACTCATTCCTCTCGGCGGCTACGTACGCATTCCCGGCCTCGGACCGGACGAGTCGGACGTCATCGGAGACAGCGAGGTTTCGGCCGAGCTTCTTCCGCGCTGGAAACGAGCCCTCATATTGCTCGCGGGACCAGTGACCAACATCGTCGCTGCGGTAGGTTTTGTGGCTCTCGCATTCATGATGGGTGTGGAGACCGCAGCTTACCTCGAGGAACCGCCCGTTGTGGGGTGGGTCGCACCGGGTTCTGCGGCGGAAACGGCCGGAATCCGCGTCGGCGATACGGTGCACGCGGTCGCTGGCAAACCGGTAGCGGAATGGCGGGAGCTCGAAATCGCGCTTCTCACCGCCGGCAAAGACCCGTTGACGCTGATGGTCGACCGGAATGGCGTGACCAGCGAGATGCCCATCACCCTCGATCAGGACAGCACTTACGGTTTCGGCGTGTCGGGTATTGAACCCCGCATCGAGGCGGTGATTCAACCGGTTCCCGGGGGGCCGGCCGAGGAGGCGGGCATCCGAGCGGGTGATCGCATCCTCAGTGTCAACGACCACCAGGTAAACCAGTACTACGACCTCCCACGCCTCATCGAACCGCTTCCGGAGACCGAGATCACAATTGAAGTGCTGCGCGGAAGCGAACGCCGGCTGTTCACGTTCGTCACCAGGAATGAGGGCGGGAAGGGGAAGGTTGGGGTCGGTCCGGTCATTCCGACGTCGGTTCAAAAGTTCTCCCCCTTGCCGGCCTTCCGCTCGGCTACGGTCGAGTGCCACCGAATGACCCTCCAGACCTTTCGGGTGATTGGACGGCTGCTGACCGGCAAAACCTCGATCCGTCAGATGTCGGGACCCGTGGGCATCGCCAAGATCTCCGGCGACGCCGCACGCAGCGGAATCCAGACCCTGATCATGTTCATGGGCGTCATCTCGCTGCAGCTCGGGATATTCAACCTGCTGCCCATACCTATTCTCGACGGCGGCCACCTCACGATCCTCGCCTTTGAGTCCTTGATCCGGCGCGATCTCCCGCTCAAGGTCAAAGAGCGCATCCTCGAGGTCGGTTTTTACCTGCTGATTTTGCTGATGTTGGTCGTGACCTTCAATGACATCGTGGTTCGCCTGCCCCCCGGGGTGCGCGAGTTCTTCTCCCGAGGCTGATCTGGGGACATGCTAAGGTTTGCGCCGATGGCACATCGTCTGCTCGCAGCCTTCGTCTTTCTTGCCTGTGCCGGCATCGTATTCTGGTTCGCCCTGGTCCACACCGTCCACAGGGGAACGCTCGCGGTGCCCAACCTCGGCGAAGCGACGCTCGAGCAAGCAAATAGGCAGGTGCACGATCTCGGTTTGGAGTTGAATGTGGAGGAACCCGGGCTGTTTTCGACCTCGGCAAAGCCGGGAACCATTGCCGCTCAGGAGCCGCCTCCAGGATTTCACGTCAAGGCCGGATCGACGGTGACGGTCCGTATCAGTCTCGGGGGGGAAACCGTTTCCGTCCCTGATGTGCGCGGAAGCACCCTCAAGACAGCGCAACGCGAGGTCGAACGGGCTGGCTTGATCCCCGGATTGCGAGCCCGCGTCGAAGGACAGGGGGCCGCCGACCAGGTGATTGCCACCGGCCCACCGGTCGGCAAAGAGGTCGCCCCGATGGTTCCGGTCGACCTTCTGGTCAACAACGCCCCGAGTCGCCAACAGTGGGTCATGCCGTCTCTGGTCACACAGCCCCTGGCACAGGTCGAGCACTTCTGCAGAGTCAACCGTCTGCGCCTCGGCCGGGCGCGGGAGGTTGCATATCCCGGGATGCCGGCGGGTGTTGTGCTTCGCCAGTACCCGCCGGCGGGTTCCCCGGTCGCACCTTCGGAGATCATCACCGTATGGGTGAGCCGATGAAGGTCCGGCTGGCGCCGTCGTTGCTCTCGGCCGATTTTTCGCGCCTCGCCGATGAGGTGGCGGACGTGCAGTCAGCCGGTGCCGACCTTCTCCACCTCGACATCATGGATGGCCACTTCGTACCCAACCTCACCTTCGGCCCGCCAATAGTGAGGTCTCTCAGCCCCCACTGCAGCATTCCGATGGACGCGCATCTGATGGTCACCGATCCGGATGTCTTCGTGGATGATCTTGCGGCGGCAAAGGTGGCCCGGATCGCAGTCCATATCGAGGCCTGCAATCACCTCCAGCGAACCCTCGGCCGGATCCGTGATGCGGGCGTTGAGGCCGGGATCGCCATCAATCCGGCCACTTCGCTGGGTCAGCTCGAGGATGCATTGCCCTGGGTCGATTTTGTTCTCGTCATGTCGGTCAATCCCGGTTTCGGCGGACAGGATTTCCTCCCAGAGAGCCTCGGCAAGATCCGTCGATTACGGCAGATGACTGAAATGCACGAGCTGGACATCGCGGTCGACGGGGGCGTCTCCCGGGAAAATGCCGCCGCTCTGGTCGCGGCCGGAGCTACGACCTTGATTGCCGGATCGGCCATCTTCGGCGCAGCCGACCGAGCGCGCGCACTCGCAGATCTCCGCAACGCGGCTCACTCCGGGGTTGTCCAATGACCATCGTACTACGATGTGGGTGTCTTTTCGTCGCTGCTCTTGTTGTCCTTGCGGGCTGTTCGAGTGGCCACAAAAAGCAGGACCAAATCCTGGACGAGTTGGCAAACCTCGACAAGGAGACGATCTTTGAACGGGCTGAGCAGTTCTACTCGGAGAAGGAGTACCAAAAGGCACGTGAACTTTTCGCTTTTGTATATGACAGCTTCCCAAACGACCCTCTCGGTCACAAGGCTGCCCTGCGCGTGGCCGACACATACTCGGTCAAGAACGATGTGACCAGTCTCACAGAAGCCCGGCTTCGTTACCGCGATTTCGCCAACCGTTACCCCAACGATCCGGATCGTGATTACGCCTTGCTCATGGTCGGTCACACCTACTCGGCCCGCAAGCTCCGGCCGGATCGTGATCTGAGCGATATTCAGCAGGCATTGGGGGCATATCAACAGCTCGTCAACCTCTATCCGAACTCGCGATACATGCCCGAGGCAGAGGATAGGATGAACGATCTCAATGAGTTGCTCGCCCAGCACGAGTGGATTGTTGCGCATTTTTATATGCGAAATAAGAAATACGTTGGCGCCTTGTGGCGACTCGAAAATATTCGCGAAAACTATCCAAATTACTCTCAGATCGGCACCGTCAACGAAAAGATTACGGAGATGGAAACGGCCATTGAAGAGCGCGATGCCAGCTGGAAAAAGCACCTCGAAGAACTGAAAAAAGCGGCCGAGGATTGACGGATGACCTGCCCATAGGTTAACCTCAGATAGTGGTTTATCTACTGGGGAGAGAGGTTATGAACGTCAAGATTCGGATTGCGATTCTCGCCATTTTCCTTCCCATGGTGGTTGTGGCCCAGTCGGTCGCACCGCCTCCGCAGCCGCTGCATCTGGTCGACAATCACTGGACACCCTACGACCCGCCGACGGACTTTCCGGAAGGAGCGATGGTTCACACCATCGTCAAGGGCGACACCCTGTGGGATTTGGCGTCCCACTATCTGGGCGACCCCTTCCTGTGGCCTCAGATCTGGGAACGTAACCCGTACATCAAGGATTCACACTGGATCTACCCCGGGGATCCCCTGGTAATCGATCTCGCGGTCCAAGAGGCGCCGGTAGCGGAGACACCCGTGGCGGTGGACGAGACCATCGTCTCCGAGTACGGCGATGATTTCCCCGGGGTCGAGGGGGAGATGCCCCACCAGCTGGGAAGCTCGGCCGATGTCTATTGTTTTGCCAAGCTGGTGAACGACGAGAGCGTCTTCACCTTCAAGATAGCTTCCGCAGAGCGGATCCTGACCCAGACCGAGTACAGCGAGGGTGACGTAGTGTACTTCGACGGCGGCGTTGCGCAGGGGGTACAGGCCGGCGACCGGTTCGCTGTCCTCCACCGCATTCGCAAGCTTCGGCATCCGGTGTCGGACTCCCACCTGGGTATCGTCTACCAGCAGGTCGGACAGATCAAGGTGCTGTGCGCTCAGGAGAACACGTCGATTGCCGAGATCACCCTGGCCTGCGACCCAATCGTCCTCGGCGACGTTCTCGAACCGTTCACACCGGTTCCGGTGCCTCTGGTCATCGACCCCGACCGCACCGATCGCTGCGATGAGCCAAACGGCAAGCCGCTCGGCTACATCACCTACAACCGGGACGATCAGATGGACATCGGCACCTACTGGATGGTCTTCATCGATCTCGGTGCGGCGGACGGCGTCTATCCAGGAACCTTCACGACGGTGTTCCGCCCCAACCCAGTCAAGGGCATGCCGCGGCTGGTGGTGGCCGAGCTCGGCGTCCTCACCGTCGGCGAGCATTACTCCACCGCGCTGGTAACCTACGCTTGGCAGGCTCTCAACGTGGGGGATCGAGTCGAAATCAAGTAGCGCGGAGGAATATCGACTGACATTTCAGACCCCCGTTCCAGCGGGGGTCTTTTCTTGAGTGATACTCTCCTTCCATGCTCCCTGACTGGGTCTACGACGCAGATGATCATCGCTTCATGACCGAAGCCCTTGCCGAAGCCGAAGCCGCCATGGTCCTCGGCGAGGTCCCGGTAGGCGCGGTTGTGGTCCGAGGCAATGAGATCATCGCCCGCGCGGGCAACCGGAAGACGGAAACTGCGGACCCGTCGGCGCATGCGGAGATTCTCGCTCTTCGTGACGCCGGCCGTGAAGTCGGGGACTGGCGCCTCGAGGAGTGCACCTTGTATGTGACCTTGGAGCCGTGTCCGATGTGTGCGGCCGCCTGCCGTCAGGCGCGACTCGAGCTCTTGGTTTGGGGAGCGGACGACCCCCGGGCAGGCGCCTGCGGTTCGGTCCTCGATCTCGCCGCCGATCCCCGCCTCGGACCACCGTTGGCCCACCGCGGCGGTCTCGAGGCCGAGCGGAGCAAAGAGCTCCTCAGACACTTCTTTGCCAAACAACGGCAATCATCGTAGAATACGACGCCCGATTGCGGAGAGGTGCCGGAGTGGTCGATCGGGGCGGTCTCGAAAACCGCTGACCTTTCACGAGGTCCAAGGGTTCGAATCCCT
>JAOZUP010000220.1 GCA_029938595.1 Thermoanaerobaculales bacterium
ATCCCGCCCACCAGCCTTCATCCACCACACGGAAGGCGGCTCTCATATCCACTCCACCAGCACCGTCTTTTTCGCTCAGACGGCTGTCCCCCTCTATATTGTGCAGGGCCGTGGTCATGATGATCGCCTTGACCGACTCCGGCCACGATTGCAGGTTGCTGTTACGATCCATCAACTGGGCCACTGATCCGGCAACCATCGGGGCGGCATAGCTGGTGCCCCAGCCGGCATTGCCGATGCCATCTCCCATGAGTGTACTGGTGATATTGGTTCCGGAGGCGGCCACCTCCGGCTTTTCACAGCCTGTACTGGGATCATTATAGGAGGACCCTGGGTGAATGGCATCGTCGTCCCAGCTCAGCGTTCCCTTGTCGTCATACACACCGACGGTGATGATGTTGTAACCCTTTCCCGGGCTGCCCACATAGTGGCTACCGCTGGCACCCTCGTTTCCGGCCGCCACGGTTGATGTACAAATAGCGCTTCGGACAAGATGATCCAAATGCCGGTCATGCTCAGTAAGGGCTGCGGAAAAGTCGCTCCCGCCCCAACTGTTGTTCAATATATCCACGTTTTGTGTTGTCGCCGCCCAGTCCATGGCTGCCGACATATTGGCATCGGCATATGAGGTCCCATTGGCGGAAAACAGGTTCACCCCCTGAGCTATCCCCTGGTATGTGCCATGCTGGCTGGCTACCATTCCGGCGCAGGCGGTGGAATGCTGGTCTACGTTGGAGTCTCCCGGAACACGGGTGGTACCGGTGTTCAGATAGGTGTGGGGCCAGTCGATACGGCTATCTTCCGCGATGGCCACATCGATGCCTGTACCGTCGAAGCCGAACCAGTTGTCAACAATATCGGCCTTTTGGGTCGTTTTGGCATTGTTCATCATATCGTGGTTGACATTGGGGCCGTAGATAGTGTCCACATACTCTTCGAGCACCAGCTCGAGAATTTCTGATCTGGGCAGTTCAACATAAATGAGAGGGGCAAACGGGCTCACATATCGAGGTTCGAAGCCTATCGCCTTGAGATTCGCCAGCAAGGGCGCCTGCAGAGCTGGCATCTGAGATCTGACATAATCCTGGTTTTCCTTCACGTATTTCTTTACTTCACCGCGCAGTTCATCTTGAGCCATCCTGACAGCTTCGACACGAGCGGCACGCCATTCGCTTTCCAGGTGCTCCTCCTGCTCCTGCGTTGCCTTCTTCCTCCCGCTCAGCATCCGCACCTCAAGCGGCGCATCACCCGCTTCAACTTCCGCCGGCTGGTGTCCGCGATCAAACCTTTCCAAAGAAGTCACGTCGTCCGCTCTGAGCCAGATGGCTACCGTCAGAGTCTCCGCCGCATTCATGGCTTCAAGTTGGCCGAACAGATTGGGGTGCACCCGTCCATGCGGCACTCCTCCAAGCTTGGCCATTGCCGAATGGATCGAAATATCGGAATCTTCCGCCAACAGCAGAGCAAGGCGGGCGTCGTGCGCGGCCGCTTCCGCGTTGCGGGCCTCTTCCAGGTTTTGGGCCACACCGGTTCCATCAATCACGATTCCGAATAGCTCCCCTGTCTGAACGTCCGTAAATTTGACCTGATACAACGTGGTGCCACTGAGAGGAAACTCAATTCGATTCACATCTCCAAGCTCCACTTCGTCCGGCACACAATCCATTTCAGCGACGGCCATTTCAAAAATTCGATCCTCGACAGGGTCGCCATATCCTGCCGCTCCGCCGGACGTACCCAGAAGCAGAATCACCTGCAAAATAACCAGACCAAAGCAGTTCATCTTGGTATTCATTGAGCCCTTCCCCCTTGTTGTAAAATCGTTACACACGTCATGCAGCAACACGGTGCCACTGGTCACAACCTCACAACCTGGTACTCCGTTTTGGCACCTGTTGTGAGGTTGGGATCCGTGGCACCCTTGCTCCAATCTCATCTGAAATCTGTACTGCGCGAGGACAGTTTAAGCACGAGGGTGACCCAGAGTCAATCGAGAGTACTGAATATAGAATCGATAGGGAATAGTAACTAATACTTTTACGAAACTCACAATTACATGAACACTTGATGACCCATTCAGCAAGAGGTGCCACTAATCACGACCTAACAACCCGGATTTCCGTTTTCCCCCCCGTTGTGAGGTTGGGATCGGTGGCACCCTTGGTGGCACCCCTGTGGCACTTCTGGGAACGTCGTTTCCGTTTTCATGGGCATGGTGGGACACCGTCACAGTCCCGATCGTCACAGTCGACATGTCCGTCCTCATCATCGTCAATACCGTTGTCGCAGATTTCCGAACCACGACATACTGGAAGGTCGTAACAGTCCGTATCGTCACAGTCGGTCCATCCGTCCCCGTCGTCATCAAAGCCGTTGTCACAGATCTCCTCTTGACACGCCGGATCAGCGTCACAGTCAAAATCGTCACAGTCGACGAAGGTATCCCCGTCGTCATCAATGCCGTTATCACAAATCTCTTCTTGACACGCCGGATCATCGTCACAGTCAAAATCTTCACAGTCGACGAAGGTATCCCCGTCGTCATCAATGCCGTTGCCACATTGCTCCGGCCCGCACGGCTGAACCCCTATGCAATCAAAATCATCACAATCAAGAAATCCGTCATGATCATCATCGATGCCGTTGTCACAGATTTCCGGCACAGAGCCCCATGCAGTGGCATCACCGCTTTCAAAGCCGTCGGCAAATATGAGGTCCTGCCCTCCTGCGGTCGAGGCCAAGGCGCTTAAGAACAGACCTGTACAACAGAAGATCAAAAACAGAGGAATTCGAACACGCATGTGTCACCTCCATGTGCCTGTGAGAAATAAACCGATCCCTTCTATTATTGTAACTCCTCGCCATAGCATGTCTTGCGTGTGGCATTGAGTTCCTGAGGGCTCGGTGGTTGGCCGACTCAGGGCTACGAGCGGCTGGTACGAGAGTTGGCCTGGGATCTCGAGGGCCTCCCTAGCCTGCACTTCTCACCGGGTTTCGTGGCGAGGGCGGCGAAGCGCAAGTATCCGCTGGGTTTGTCGCGAATCGGGCGACGCAGTCGTAGTAGGGCTACGTCGAGGAGCACGATTTACGAAAAGCACGGCGGGACGCCGGGATTCGCCGCCCGTAGTAGACACCCGGTGAGAAATGCAGGCTAAAGGTGCCAGTCGCCCTGGTTGGGGGTGGTGTCCGCCTGGCCCTACCCTACCGCCCAGGCGTTTGCACCTTACGGCACCATCGCCGACCACTTGATGGTGTAGCCGGTCTCGAAGCCGTCGGCGAAGAGCGGCAGCATGGTCACGAAGAGCACCGCATCGGACGCGTCGCCGTCGCCGTTCAGATCCGTCCCCCCTTGCTGCGACTCGTTCACCCGGAACGCGACGGTCGCCTCGGCCACCGCGATCGTCTCCGTCGCGAGCTCGAGGTTGGTGGTAACCCCGGTCGAGAGGTCGTGGAGTTGCCCCACGTAATCGACGGCGTCCCCGTCACCGTTGAGGTCCGTCATGTCCTGATCGCTTTCGCGGGTCCGGAACGCAAGCACCTCGTCGCTCATTGCGAGCACCCAGCCCGACCCACCCGAGGCGAGCCCGAGGTTCGTCGGGCCGCCGCCGGTGACCTGATGCAGGAAGAGCACCTTGTCGTCGGTGTCGGCATCGCCGTTCAGGTCGGTCCCCTCCTCCTCCTCGCTCACCTGCACCGCAACCGTCCCGGCGGCGACGCCGTGGCTACCCGTGCTGGCCGCTGACGTCAGGTTCGACGTGGCCTGCAGGCTGTGATCGTAGAGGTGCAGCACCCAGTCGTCCATGTCGGCATCACCGTTCAGATCGGTGTTCCCCTGCTGCCACTCAACCACGAGGAATGCGACATAGCCGTCGTCGAGAGCTAGGCTGTACTGCGGTCCCGCGAACCCGGTGTTGGTGAGTGTCGCCGCCGCGATGTCGTAGACCGCATAGACCGCGTCGTCCATATCGGCATCGCCGTTCCCGCTCACGCCCTGGCCGGCCTCCGAGTAGCGGAAGACCACGAGGCCCGCGTCCACCGCGAAGCTGTGCGTCGCGTCGAAGCTCGCCGAGGCGCACTCGTAGCCGACGTTGGCCTGCGCGGTCGTCGTGACGTCGTGCACGAAGAGCACGCTGTCCATGAAGTCCCCGTCGCCATTCAGGATCGTCTGCCCCTGCTCGAACTCGCTCACGCGCACCACGGCCTTGCCATCCTCGAGCTCGACCTCTGGGGTGCTCGAGTTCGACGCGAGCTGCGTGTTGGTCAGGATCCCAGTCGACACGACGTAGACGTGCAGCACGAGGTCGAAAGCATCGCTGTCGCTGTTGAGATCCGTGCCGTTCTGGTCGGCCTCGTCGACGAAGAACGCAGCGATGCCGTCCTCGGCGTCGAAGCGGCTGGCAGCGCCGATCTCCACGGCCAGCGCCAGGTTAGTCGCAGTGCCGCTCTCGGCGTCGTAGGCGTACGCCACCCAGTCGGTGGCGTCTCCGTCGCCGTTGAGGTCGGCAGCGTTCTGCCACGCCTCCGACACGATCGCCAGGACGAGCGGGTCGCTGACCAGCAGATTCCACTCGGTGACCGCCAGCCCGAGGTTGCTGGTGACGCCGGTGCGGGCGTCGTACACGTGCCAAACCGTGTCGGTCCTGTCGCCGTCGCCGTTGAGGTCGGTGTTGCCCTGATCTTCCTCCAGCACCGCGAAGGCCACCAGCGCACCGTCCACAAAGGGTCGCCCGCCGGCGAGCCCGAGGTTACGAACCTGGCCGGTCGTCGTGTCGAGCACGTGGATCACCTCGTCGTCGATATCAAGGTCGCCGTTCAGGCTCTGCGCACCCTGCTTCGCCTCGACCACCTGGAAGGCAACGAGGTCCGGGCTCGTGGCCACATCCGCAACCGCGTAGCCGGTGTTGCTGAGCGTGCGGCCGGCAACCGTCACCGCCGCGGCGTGGGCCGTTCCGGCCGACAGCAGCATCGAGCCGACCGCCACCCCCACCACGAGCGCTAGCATTAATGGAACCGCAGCACCGGCGAGTGACTTCATTGGCGGCCTCCTTCAGGGAGTCTCCTAATGAATATAGTGCCTACATTTGGTTTCGCCAGTTTTATCGGATTATTGAAGCAAACTGCTTCACACCGCCAAGCAGGAATTCGGAAAGCCATGGACCTGCTAGGCACCCCGGAGGTGGTGTTCCCGAGCGGTTCATGGCCTCCTCTGTTGGATTAGGTCTGAACTTGATCCGCAGCCCCGAGGGGCAGGTTCACAAGGTTCTCAGGGACCGGTGTTGCTCCAGGCTTGAGTATTTCCGGATTCGAAGCCGTCTGCAAACACGTATGGACATGGCGCGCCGGCGGAAACCAACCACGCTGTGAAGTCGACCGACCCGGATCCAGTCACCACTATACTGTCGCCGCTTCCGGGTCCTGCTCCCGAAGGCCCGGTCGGATCTCCCCACCAGTTGCTCTGCAGGGTCAGGGTGGCGGTCCCGCTGTGATCTACACCGGTGCTGTTACCGGTGATGGAGTTGCACATGGAGAACGGGCTCAAGGTGACGTCGTCCGCCGCCACAATGCCGGTGATATTGTTCTCGATCCGATTGCTCCGAATGACGTGGCCCTTCCCTAGAGTGTCGATTTTGATCGCGGTCGTCACACCGGCCGGGTTACCATCGGCATCCAGCCCGATCCAATTCCCCACAACCCAGTTCTGCCTGTCGGAGAAAACGCCCGGTCGAAAATAGATCCCCGTCGAGCCATAGCCGATGATGTTCCTTTCAAGAAGGTCCGACACTCCATCCTCGTTCGTTCCAACGAGGTTCATGGTAGAGCTCTGGCGCATGAAGATACTGGTGGAGTTCCCCAGCGCCGTGACACCGTCTGCGGCAAACCCAAAGAAATTGCCGGCGATCCAATTCCTGCTATTGGAATTACAATAGATCCCGTACGTGCTACCGGCGAAGACATTGCGCTCCGCCAAATCGTCGATCCCATCACCGTCGGTCCCGATGATGGCTTCGTTGGCGCTGCCTTCGATCAGCACGCCATATCCCCCAAGCCCTGTGTAGCCATCACCGGAAAGGCCGAGGTGGTTGCATTGAACCTTATGACCCGTTCCACTATTCAGAGAGATACCGTATCCGCTGCCGAGGCTCAGACCACGAATCATGGTTGAGTTCGTGCTATTGACCTCGAGCAGTCGAGTGCCGCTGGGGCCGAGAATCTCCACCCGGAGAAAAGAGTCGTCTGTCGCAGTCGCACAGGTATTTGCCGGCGCCGTGCCGTGCTGCGGTTGGGTCGTCCCGTCGATCGTCACGGCCTCGTCGATACTGATCGTCGATACAAGCGTGATCACGCACACCCCGGCCGCCGAACACGAGCCCGACGGGATGGCAAAGTCAACCACATCAGCGCCCGCGCTGGCGTTCGCATCGAGAATGGCCTGACGAAGGCTGCCGGCGCCACTGTCCGCGGTATTCACAACCGTGAACGTCGCCGCCTCGACAAACCCACCTGCCACCAGCGCCAACGCCATCAGAATTCCGATGCCAGTTACCGCTGATCCTGGCCTACGTGATACTTCAGAAACCTGTGCGCGATGACAGTTCCCGTGTCGACTCGAGGTCTTCGTCCACCAAATAATCATGCAAATCTCTCCCTTTTTCTCTGTGATGTTTCACGTCTAAATAACGTCTGCGCCAGGTACTGAGATCTTTTGCTCTAAATATTCTTATCTCTCGCCTGCATCAGCCCGTCGCCTCTCCGGAATGAAAACCCGCACCCTCTATTATATCGCGTATTGTTCACAGAGCCACAGCGAGGAAAGGTGCCATCGCACCGAAAAGGTGCCAAAAAGGTGCCAGGGGTCCTATATAAAAAGAACGAGCACGGGTATGGCTGTCAGGTGCCTGC
>JAOZUP010000221.1 GCA_029938595.1 Thermoanaerobaculales bacterium
CCCAGAGTCACAACAAAAACCGCAGATCACGCAGATGAGCGCAGATCAAAAAGACCGGGTCTTAATCTGCGTCTATCTGCGTGATCTGCGGTTTCTCAGCCCGGTTTGCGGAGGATCCACAGGTATGTGGGGAAGGCCCAGTATGCGACCGTCAGCAGGGCGAGCGCGGCGCGCTGTTTGAATGACCCGGGGCGGATCATTTCGCCGGCCTCATACTTCTCCGGATCGCGCACCACGGCCGCGGTGTAATCGATGATCTCGAATCGATGGACCAGCCGGCGCAGCCCCCACAGACTGAGGTGGGTCTCGTAGCAGCGCTCACCCTTCCTGGTCCATCGGACATATGCATCCCTCAGCGGCTTCGGCAGCGGGGTCAGCAGGGGCAGATTGTAATGCCCGTCCCAAATGCGCAGCCGGTTCTCGGCCGCAAAGAAACAGAGGCCACCGGATTTGAGCACCCGGAAGATCTCGTCGAGCATGCGCTGCGCGTCCGGGACGTGCTCGTATATGTGGGTACAGGTGACGACGTCAAACTCGCAGTCGGCAAACGGCAGCTCCATCGAGTCGCCGACCCGGTACTCGATGTTGTCGGCTGAGCGGTTGCTCTCTGCCCACTCGACGGCGCCGTCGTCGATGTCCACCCCCACCACCTCGGCGAAGGACTCGGCGTAGTGCCGGGTCAGGATCCCGGTCGAGCAGCCGATATCGAGCAGGCGCGCACGGGCGGGTTCGAGACCGAAGCCCGGCATCGCATCGAGGATGACCGCCGCCGTCTTCTGCGCCTTCTGCAATCGCCCTCGCTCGTCGAACATGGTCTCCGGGTGGAGCTCGGAGAAGTCATGCTGGTAGTCCATCGTGTCGTCGTTCACGAAAGCTGATCGACGAGCTCGAGAAAGGTCGTTTCGCCGATGGCCTCGAAGCCCGCGTTCCGGAAGTCCGCGACCACGCCCTCGACTGCAAGCTCAATCGGGCGCTCGCGCATCTCCTCGTCACCCATCGGGATAAAGGCCGCGATGACGTCGGCCACCCGCACATCGGACAGGGAGCGGGCGGGGACCACGCCCTCCTCGGCCGATCCCACCGCCACCCTCAGAGCGAGACCCGCCGCCACCAACCGATCGAGATGACTGTCTACCGAGCCCGTCGCCACCAGGAAGCGGCGAGAGAGCTCGTCACTGGTCGGCGGGGCCTTGCCCTGGCGGTATCGCTGCGCAATCAAGGTGTAGAGCTGGAGCCCGATGGGCACGCGATCGCGGTCGTCGCCCCCGCCGACCGCCTTGCTCCGAACCAGCGCCGCGAAGTGCTGGTGGGTATACGCCACCTCCAGCCCCAGGAGGACGATGATCCAGGTGATGTAGAGCCAGATCAGGAAGATCGGAACCGCCGCCAGCGAACCGTAGATCGTCGAGTAGCGAACCGACTGTCCGATCGAGTTGGCGAAGAGGTTCTTCCCGACCTCCCACAGAATGCTCCCGACGGCCGCCCCGAGCAGGGCACTCCTGATCTGCACCCGGGTGAACGGGATCACCTTGTACATGAGGAGGAATGCGAGGAAGCTCAGGGCCCACGGGAAGATCAGCGATCCCAATCGCTCGAGCGTGCCGAGATCAAAGGGAACGTCGCGGAAGAGGGCCGCCCTGATCCGCGCCGAGATGGTGATGCTGGCGCCGAGCAAGAGGGTGCCGAAGACCAGTACCGAGGTGTAGGACGTGATCTTGGCGATGAATCGCCGGTAGTTCGTGACGTGCCAGATCTGATTGAAGTTGGACTCGATGTTGTCGAGCAACAGGATGGCGGCAAAGACAAAGAACAGGAAGCCGAGGAGTCCAAGCTTGCTGGCGCCCTCCATGAACTGATGGAAGTACGAGAGGATCTCGTTCTGACTCGTCGGCAGGAATTGGGAAAACAGGAAGTCCTGCACCTTTTGTTTGACGTCGTCAAATGCGCCAAAGGCCGAAAACATGGCAAAGATGACCACAGTCAGCGGCACCGCCGCGAGCAGCGACGAGTACGCCAGACCCGAGGCGCGAATGAGTACCTTGTCGCGGTGCAGCTGCCCCCAGGTCGCCTGCACGAACTGGAGCAGCCGCACCAATGCCCCCTCCCACCGGGGAAGGCCGCGGAGATCGAGACGGTGGAGATGATCGATGATACGCATTGCTGTTGCGATTCCATCATAATGCAGACGACCACCCAATATGGGGTAGAATGCCGTCCAACATGATCCAGCGAACACGAGTCTTTCTGTTTTTCGTTGTGTGGTTAGCTGCTGCGATACCGGCGGCGCCTCAGGAGACCCCGGCCGCGAGCGCGGCGGCACTCAATCGCATCGAGGCCGCCTTTACCGGCGACTTATCCGAAATCATCGAACGACGGCGGCTGAGGGTATTGGTGAGCTACAGCCTCAGCAACTACTTTCTCGACCTCGGTACCGAGCACGGCTTCGAGTACGAGCTCCTCAGCAAGTACGATGAGGGCCTCAACCAGGGTCGTCCCCTGTCGAAGAGAATCGTTGTTGTTTTCATTCCCGTGCCGCTCGAAAAGCTCCTGGACGAGCTTCGCGCCGGCCACGGCGACCTCGCGGCCGGCGGTCTCACGATCACCGGACAACGGAAAGAATTGGTCGCATTCACGACACCCTACATACCGAATGTTCATGAGATCGTCGTTTCCGGGCCGGGCGCCCCACAGATCGGAACACTGGACGATCTCTCCGGCCACAAAGTGTGGGTGCGAGCCGGGAGCAGCTACGCGGGTCATCTGAAAAGTCTCAGCGCACGCCTCACCGCTTCCGGCGCATCGCCCATCGAGGTCATCGAGGCGCCGGACAGCCTCACCACCGAGGACATCCTCGAGATGGTCAACGCGGGTATTTTCAAGCTCACCGTCGCTGATCAGCACATCGCCAATGCCTGGGCCGGGGTGCTGACCGATCTTCGGGTTCACGAGAATCTGGCGGTCCACTCCGGGGGGTCGATCGCGTGGGCGGTGCGCAAGGACAACCCCGAGCTTCGCGCCAGCCTCGACGCGTTCATCGGCAAACACAAGAAGGGCACCCTGCTGGGGAACATCCTCTTCAACCGATACTTCAAGGGCTCGAAGTGGATCGCAAACCCGATCATCGAGGACCACCAGGAGCGGCTCGAACAGCTTCGCGGAGTATTCCAGAAGTACGGCAAGATGTACGGCTTTGATTGGCTCGCTCTTGGCGCCGTAGGCTTCCAGGAGTCCCGTCTCGACCAGAGTCGACGCAGCAAGGCGGGAGCTGTTGGCATCATGCAGATGAAACCCAGCACCGCTGCCGACAAAAACGTCGCTATTACGCCCATCGACACAGTGGACAAGAACGTCCACGCGGGGGCCAAGTACTTGGCGTTTCTCCGCGATCGGTACTTTTCGGATCCGGAAATTCCGGATCTCGCTCGTTTCGACTTCACCCTCGCCGCGTACAACGCCGGTCCTTCGCGAATCGCCGGCCTCCGCCGGGAGGCCGCGCAAAAAGGCTACGATCCCAACCTGTGGTTCTCAAACGTCGAGATCATTGCCGCGACCCGCGTCGGCAGCGAGACGGTCCGATATGTCGCCAACATCAACAAGTACTACATGGCCTACACAATGTTCTACCGCCACAATCTGCAGCGCCAACTCCAGAAAAAGTCTCTGGAAAACGCGTCGCACAACTGACCCAAAGGGAGAATGAAAATGAAATCACCCAGTCGTATTATTGCTGCCATCGCCTGCATCCTGTGCCTCGGAGCGTTGACTGCGGTAGCCAGCACCGAGGATGCGTCGACCGCCATTGGGCAGGCGCCCTGCTGCTTCGAAAATCCACGTTTCAGCGGCACCTGCCAGGTGACGCCGGGCGAGGACGAGAGCTGCTCGAGCATTCTCGGCTACCTCAACAACCCCAACAGCGTCGGCAAGACATACTGCGGCAACACCAAGGTCCGCGGCGGCTGGACGCAGGTTTCATGCGACGGGGCGGCAAACACCTCCACAGCCAATGCCTGTCGGGACTCCGACACACGGGAATGACCCGGGGCGTTCTCTCGTTCCTCAGCTGATGCCGTACGCTCGGTGAGGCGGCACCGTTCATTAAGGAGAATTGAAATTGAAACACCTGAAACTCGTGCCAGCAATCCTGATCGCCGTCATCGCCGCAGCCGTCGTCTCGGCGCAAACCGCTGATGATGCGATTCAACTCACCCGCTCGGCGATTCAGACCGAGCGCCAGGCGATCGTCGCCACGAACCTCGGACTCAGCGAGTCGGAGAGCGCCGTTTTTTGGCCCCTGTACCGGGATTATCGCAACGCCGTTGACCAGGCCGCCGATGTCAGGGTTGACGTTCTCAAGCGGCTCTTTTCAAACTACGAGACCCTGACCGACGCGGAGGCGAAATCCCTGCTCGACGACCACCTGGCCTTTGAAAAGGAGATGCTCAAGATCCGAACCTCCTACGCCAAGAAGATGAGCAAGGTGCTCCCCGGACGGACCGTCGCCCGATTCTTTCAGATCGAGAACAAAATGGACGCCATCATCGACTACGAGATGGCCGGAGAAATCCCGCTGGTCAAGTAGAAACCGCGATCCACATGATCGAACCGCCGCCTCGAGAATTGTGAGGGAGATCTCATGAAACTTCGCATCTTGCACATTCCGCTATTTTGCCTCGGCGTCGCCGTTGCGGCTCAGGTAGGGGCTGCAAACCCCACGCTGTCGGAGCTTTTCCTCGAGGTCGATTCTGCTGTTGTGGAGATCGCTACTGTCCAACAGGTCGTCGCCGATCAGGGGCCGGCGCGACGGGTCAGCGCGGGAAGCCTTGGCTCAGGGTTCCTGATCTCGGCCGACGGACAGATCATGACCGCGGCGCACGTGGTGCAGGTGGCGGACCAGCTATCGGTGCGGTTCGTCACCGGCGATGTTGTTACGGCGAGGGTCGTGGCGTCGGATCCGGGCTCGGACGTGGCCCTGATCAAGGTTGAGACCGTACCTGCCGGTATCACGCCGGCAACGCTCGGTGATTCCGATTCCGCGAAGATCGGCGATGAGGTTTTTGTGATCGGAGCGCCGTTCGGTATCGCCCACTCGCTGACGGTGGGCTACATCAGCGGGCGCCGCACCCCCGACCAGCTCTTCGGCGGCTTCGAAAAGGTCGAGCTGTTGCAGACCGATGCCGCCATCAACGAGGGCAACTCGGGCGGGCCCATGTTCAACATGCGGGGCGAGGCCATCGGCATCGTCAGCCATATTCTCTCGTCCAGCGGCGGCTTTCAGGGGATCGGCTTTGTCATCACGTCGAACATCGCCAAACACCTGCTGCTCGACGACCCGACCCCGTGGACCGGCCTCAAAGGTGTTGTCGTCGAGGGTCCGCTGGCGCGCGCCCTCAACATCCCGCAGAAGGCCGGAATGCTCGTTGAAAGCGTTGCCGCGGGCTCGCCCGCATCGGCCCTCGGTCTCCAGCCTGGAAAACTGAAGGCGCAGATCGCCGGCCAGAGCCTGACCCTCGGCGGCGACATCATCCTTGCGGTGAACGGGATCTTCATCGGCAGCCCCGACTTCAGCCGGCGGATCGGTGACAGCGTCCGTGCGTTGACCGGCGACGACAGACTCGTCCTGAGGGTACTGCGCGACGGCGACATGATCGAGCTCAGCAAACCCGCGTCGGTACTCGGGTTTGATCGGTAAATTCAGATAAACAATTCGAAGATGGAGGAACTCATGACACGCTTCGCTCTCGCCGCTTTCGCCATGGCATTTTTTCTCGCCCCCGCCACACCTGCTGCGGCCCACTGTCAGATCCCGTGCGGAATCTACGACGACGAGCTCAGGGTACAGCTCATCGAGGAGCACATCACGACCGTCGAGAAGTCCATGAACCAAATCGTCGCCCTCGGCAAGGCAAGCCCGGTCGACTACAACCAGCTCGTGCGCTGGGTGAACAACAAGGAAGAGCACGCGCAGAAGATCCAGGACATTGTCACCGCCTACTTCATGGCGCAGCGGATCAAGCCGCCGAAGGACCACAGCGATGAAGAAGCGATGAACGAGTACCTTCACAAGCTGGCCCTCCTCCACCACATCCAGGTCCACTCCATGAAGGCCAAGCAGAGCACGGACCTCGAGCAGATTGAAACCCTGCGCCGATTGGTCGAGAAGTTCCGCAAGGCATACTTCGGCGAGGAAGGCGAGCACGCGCACTGATATGAATTAGGAGTTAGGAATTAGGAGTTAGGAATTTCCACCAACCACTCCGATGATCGAAACGGCGTTCCCGGTGGGAGGGCGGCATTCCTAATTCCTCATTCGGCATTTGCGCGGCCTCGTCAACAACCACCACAACTGAAAAGAGCTAGAGGCACATTTGCTTGCACCCGTGTTAGCTTGAGGCCGAACGTAATGAAGATTGGCTGGAAAACACTCTCACCGATTGTTTTGGGGATTGGGGCCAGCCTCTGCCTTGGCTGCACCAGCGCCGTCGTCGTCGAACCAGAGGCCCTCTCGCTTGTGGATGTGGTCCAACAAGGCGAGTCGGATGTGTTTTCGCTGTCCCCCGAGCAGTATCAGGCACTGGACGAGGACCTTCCGATCGGGGTATTCGATTCGGGGATCGGCGGGCTCACCGTATTGAACGCGATCGTGACGATCGACCGCTTCAATAACGTGACTCACGAGCCGGGTCCGGACGGTCATCCTGACTTTGAGGACGAGTCCTTTGTCTATCTCGGGGACCAGGCGAATATGCCCTACGGGAACTACCCGGCGGAAGACAAGATTACTTTCCTGAAAGAGCTGATCCTCAAGGACACCGTGTTCCTCCTGGGAAACCGGTACTGGACATCGAGGTCCTCCCAGGTCCCGCGTCGAGACAAACCACCG
>JAOZUP010000222.1 GCA_029938595.1 Thermoanaerobaculales bacterium
TACGGCTTTCAGGTGGAGAGTTCGGTGAGTGCGCTGAACGAGCTCGACCTGTCGTGCGAGAACATCGTCATCACCAGCGGGAGTGTTCGGGTCGGACTCAGGTGGGAGTACGTGGGCGACCAGATCGGCATCGCATATGACCTCGACGGAATCACGCTTCTGACGAACACCGTATTCTCGTCGCCTCTCGGGGGTTGGTGGCTCGCGGAGGATCTGGCTGTCGCCGGCGACTGGATCCTACGACTCGAGATCGAGACCGATATCGCAGGCACCCTGTTCGCGGACGGCTTCGAACGGGGCGACTCGAGCTGCTGGCAGGCCCCGTAACAAAGGGAGGTCGGCGGTGAGGTCATTTTGTGGGCTGAATCGAGTCCTGCCGATTACCATCGGCCTGGCCATGTTCCTCATAGGGGCGGCGCCGCTGCTGCCGGAGATCTCGGCGGCACAGTGCCCTGCGCTTCCGCCGGCTGAAGGACCCACGGTGGTCGTCAACACCGAAGGCGAGCTCCGCAATCTAGCTTTCACCACACCCACCGGAACCACGATCATCATCGCGTCCGGCATCTACAACATGTCCGACTACATCCACGTGGCCAACGACGGCGTGACCCTCCGCGGTCAGACAGGAAACCGTGCCGATGTCATCCTCGATTTCGGCGGCATGACAACCGGCCATGAGGGAATCCACGTTTATGGCGACGACGTCACAATTGCCGACCTGACGATCCGAAACTCGGCGATCTGCGGCGTCAGCATCCAGGGCGTGGATCGGCCCGTGCTCTACAACCTCCACATTATCGACATCAACGACCAGCTGGTGAAGGTAAACCCCGTCGGCGATGGAAGCGATGGCGGGCTCCTCGCCTGCTCGCGGCTCGAGTACACGACTGCCGCGCCCGACACCTACACCAACGGCATCAGCGCACACAACGCCCACAACTGGGTGGTGCGTGACAACGAGTGGTATCGCATTCGCACTCCAACCGATGACCCTGTGCCGACGATTCTCTTTTGGAGCGCCTCGTCCGGCACGGTGGTGGAGCGCAACCTCCTCGTCGACTGCTACCAGGGAATCTCGTTCGGAAACGCGAGCCACGGTTCCGGGGACCATGTGGGTGGAGTGGTCAGGAACAACATGATCATTGCTCGGCTTCCCCACGACGTCGCGATCGAAATGGTCCATGCCGACGATTGGCTCGTCACGCACAACACGGCTCTTCTGCTCAATCCAGGTGGTGGATTGACTTGGGGCATGGAAGCCCGGTTCTCCGACAGCGATGGGGTCTTCTCCTACAATCTCACAAACATGAATATCTGGGCCGACCGGGACAGCGCCGCAGGTGTGCTCACCGGCAACCTGACCAGCGCGGAACAGTCGTGGTTTGTGGATCCCTCGTCGGAGGACCTGCACCTGGTGGCGTCGGCCACCCAGGCCATCAACCAGGCGATCAGCACACCCCAGGTCAATGACGACTTCGACGGCCAAACGAGACCGGTGGGCCCCGATCCAGATATCGGCGCTGATGAGTTCATTCCGGGGCTGGTATTCACCGACGGGTTCGAAAACGGCGACACTTCTGCGTGGAGTGTTTGTGTAGGCTGCCCCCCATAGTGTGTCAATCGGCAACATCACCCAATAAGGTGCCACCAATCTATCTCGACCCAAACCGGCGGTTTGGCAGTCCGTATTTCTCGAATCAAAGGTGGCGCCCATGCGCGAGTCGATCCCGATCACCCTCGTTGCCGCTGCCCTGACTCTCACCCTGGGCCTGCCGGGGGCCTTGATTGTCAATGAGGATTCCGACAAATCGGACCTCGCGGCTGACTTACGAGCCACGGAGGAAGCCTTCGCCCGCACCATGGCAGACCGAGACCACCGGGCCTTCTTGTCCTTCCTTGCGGAGGAGACCGTTCTCTTCGGGCGAACCGGTGAAATCCGCGGCAGGGAGGCTGTGGCGGCGGCTTGGAGACCACTCTATGAAGGGCCTGAGGTGCCATGTTCCAAATCGTCGGATTGTGCATGGGTGGCGCCTTGGCTCACGATGCAACATTCTTAACGTGGCATCCATCCATCCAATGCAAGACACCCATCTGAGGTATCCACTGAGCTCAGACCTCAAGGTTCCTGGAATTCGTTGACGTAGGCAGAGTAGATCGTATTCGGCGTCTTGCCACGAGACAGGATCCAGAAACCCGTTTGCCTGATCCATGATCGGTGATTGATACTGCGGGCGGAAAGCTTACCCAGCCCGGCAACCTGATCCTTTACAACGTCCATCTCGCGGAACAGATTTTCTAGCTTTGTCACAACCGCCGTGGAATCAGCCTGGTGACTTTGCAACATGGCGTTCAGGACATGCCGGTAGTCGGTGGTGTAATCCGAAAACCTGATGTCGGGCTGATCATCAGGGATAGGCCATCCTGTGATCTCAATATCGGCGAGCGGGTCGGTGTTGTCCCGTTGAAGGCGAGAAAAGCCCTGCTCATCAAGCACGCGCATATCGGAGAATTTATCTTGCCAAGCGTCAAACGCGATCTTTTGGTACCGCTTAAACTGGTCGTCCGAGGTTCTAATCTGGTCAATGGCAGCTTTAACCTCAGCCAGCTTCGTTTCCTGTTCATCTCCCGTCAGCCAGTAGTCTTCGGGCGGTTTTACCATGTGGATCCTCTTCTCCACAATACGGATCGACCGATTCCTAGCGCGGCCTTCCGGCGTGCTGTTTTCCGCAATAAACCTTTCCAGAGGCTCACCCCGGATCATCGTTATGTTTATCGGAAACTCAACCATTTTCCCCGACTGTTTGTCGATCCAGTCCTGTCTCCGCCCTTCAATCGATGGCACAAACCAGTCGATCGCAGCGATGGCCCGATCGATCCTGAGTTTTGAATTTAGTTCATCATCACCCGAGTTATCGGAGTAACCGTAAACTTCCAGGTCGACCCAGATGTCCTGGTCGACCAGCGATTTCATTCGCGTTTTCAGTTGATCACGAATGGCAAATGGTCCCTTGCTATTGCCGTCATACGCAGGATCGGCGTTGCCAATTCCGAAATCGTAGACCACCCAATCAAAAAGGGGCACACCCCCGGCAAAGGTCCTTCCAGAATCCACTCTTTCCAGCACAAAAGGTGCTTCCATGGATAGGCGCCGTTCTTCGATTCGCAGGGATTGACTTCGATTCCCACTGTCAGAAGGGCTTTCATTTGGCGCCGCCGGTGATCCAGCACCCACGTCTGGGTCAAATCCCCGCATGCTGCCCATCGTCGTATCGGTGTGCGAGCCATCCTCACCGGGGAATGGCCAATTGAGATTAGGATGATTGAGGAGGTTTTCGTCGAGCTTTAGCGACTCGTTTAGCAAACCGCCTCTTGTAGTATTACTCATGCCAGCTGCAGGTCCAGATTTCATCTGACTTGGGAAAGACATACCTGAACCGGTTCCGGCAATGCCCCCAACACTCCCTGGCAATCCTCCAACCGAGGGTACTCCAGCCGCGGCCATGCCCGCTTGGGCAGCGATTTCAGCCAATTTGCCCACGGCTTTCTGCTTGATGGCCTCGATCTCATTGGCCAGCTTGCCGGCTGTTGTTGCCAGCTCCGAACTCTCGTCAATGGAAGCTCGAAGGGTGCTGGCGGTCTCCTGCAGCCCCGACATGTCCCGGAATAGATCGGACTGCGCCGCGGAGAAAATTGCAGTCAATCCAGAAGGTGTGGGGAGCGCTTGTGCCTGCTGCATGCCGACCATGGACGGGCCAAACTGACCAGGGGTGGGGGTGGCGCCGGAGACATGATTTCCAGCTACAATTGGGCCAATGTCGGGCGCCTGCATCGGGATCGGGGACTCCTGCCAATCCCAAAAGCGGGTCATATCGATCTTTTCACTCGCATTAAATCGGCCTAGCACAGCTTCGGCAAACAGCCCGTCGGACGGCACCGGGACAAGGTCTTCCTGAACTGCCAACGAATCGGAACTCAAGTGCCGCTCACGCCACGAGTTCCAAGCCTCATCCTGGGCGGAGTCCGACGGGTGGTATTTCAGTACCAAGTAGTTGCCGAAAAAAGTAATCGGGTCCACATCGACAACTTCTAGCAATGGATCTCCCCGGAATTCATAACTGCCGAGGATGGTTGCCAACTGTTGTTGTGTCAGCGTGGCCCAAATTGCCTGCGAAAGCGGCAGCGCGTGTTCCTGCAGATAGTCGATGGTGTTTGGATCCATGGACTCAGAACGAGCCGTGACGATCAGCTGCTGTAACCGGGAGGGTTCGGTGGAATCCGGTTGCAGCGAGCCGGACAATCCACTCTTGAAGTGGACTACATTCGAACCAGACATAGTGTCGCGTGGCGCTATCACTAGGAAGAGTTCGATATGCTGGGCCAAGTCACCGCGGTAGTTTGCATAGTCAACCTTCAGCGAGACCACGTCGCTCAATGCCAGCGGCTCTTCCAACTTTCGCGCACCTGGGCTGGCGGTGAATTCCACTTCGGTTTTGCCGCCTGCCCGATCCTCGACAATGATGGTCACTTCGCCCCCGATCATTGGTGAGGTCTTGATTGCTATCGACTTCAGGAAAAGGTTGCCGTCCGTCTGGTAGGTGATACCTTTCGCGCGGAACGTGTTGGCTTCCTCCAAGACGATATCGTTGATGAAACTGGCGAGGGAATTGCGCACGCTGTTGTCAGCAACGGCATTGATCAATGTGTGCTTGAACTGCGCGATAACGGATGGGTCTCGGAAATCGATCGTCTGAATGGGCACGAAGATAACCCGGTCAGTTCGATTCAGACGCACCTCCGTCCGATAAATCTGAACGACCTCGTAGTACTGGATCGTCAACGCATGCGAGTGGTTGTAGTTGGTCAATATTCGGGTTCGAATTTCCTCTCTCTCTGATGTCTGGGATTCTGTGACCAGGGAAGCTCGGCGAGATCTCACGGCGGTTGAGGCCTGTCGTGTGTTGCTCTGAATTTCCTGAACCATCTCCGCGGCGAGGTCTCGTTCGCCACTGCTGGAGGCAACCGTAACGGTCGATCCTGATGTTGACCCGTAGCTCGAATTGGTGCTACCGATTGGGACGAGGAGACCAATGAGGCCGCCGCCATTCGAATAGCCGTCAGCGAAGGACTCGCTTTCAGTCGTTTGCTTGGACCGACCGTGAGTCATCTCTCGGGCTGTCAGGGATTGGATCTCCGAGGTAGCGCGCGTTTGTGCGAGCTCAGCCTGTATTTGGTCCCGTTCAGCAATGTTCTCCGTAGCAGCTGTCGCAACGCGCCGAGACCAATCGATGACTGCTATCTTCGTGCTTTCACCGGGCGCAAGGGCCACGCTGGACAACAGTTGTCCTAGCGAGAGCCCTTGTGGTTTCCAGGACTGTTCAAATACGAGTAATGCACCCGTGGCCGGAGCCAAGAATCTATCGTCGCCCAGGCGCAGAGAGCGAATATCCAGCGGCGCAGAACCAGCGAGTTCGCGAAGTTCCATGTTTGAATCGCGCTCGATCTGGTCAATAAACACACGCTCGAAACGGAATGACTCTGTGGCATAGCGCCGTGCAACGGGCACGAGTTCCTCCGGAGCTTGGGTGTCTGGCGATTCATCAGGGCCGATAGAGAAAGCTTGGTTCAGGATTTGCCTGGCCGCATGAAACGGCGGCCACCTACCAAGATCGCGAACGGTTTCGACGTCGAACGCCCGCTCTATAGCTTCACGGTTCGCTGGGCCAATCTCACGAAGTATCTCGATACTTGAATAGGCTGCCTCAGAGGGTGACTTGCCGAGCTGGCCGGAGTCAATGATATCACCAGGGATGGCCCCTAAGTGGTCATAGATAGACGCTTTCCCCTCTGTCTCTAGCGCTAGTCTGTACGCTGATGAAAACAGGTGAGAGGATCCCAGATCGAACACGGTTCTGATCGAAAGGTCGTTTAGGACGGCCGCTGCCTCAGTGTCGATTCCCAAAAGTGCCTCAGTAGAGCTTTTGAGGATTACCTCCGCGCTTTCGCTTTCGTACTGTCCCTTAACCAATGCAGCAACTGACGAACTCATTTTTGCCCTCCATCCCTCGATCATTGATTTAGTCAGTATTGGAAATGTGCGTGAATATTTCCATTTTCTTGAACGTCTCTTCAATGTGCCTTCTGCGAGTACGCCCGATTCATCAACTGGTCTCGCTGAACGTCGAGTGCGGACCTCCTGTGGATTTTTTAGGTCGACTCGCTGGCCATGCCGTCGCGTTTTTTACCGCACCCTGATGGTAGTTCTGCGGCCGGTGCACGGTTATCGGTGCCAGACTCTTCGGTCCAAGATCCTCCCGGAGTAAATTCTCATCTGGAACAACGTGCCCCTTTCGAGAGGTCAGGGCGTGGTTTCTGTCAAAAAGGAAGATCTTCGACTCCTTGGACCCTCCCCATTTCGGCATTGAAATTTCATATCACGCTTGTTCCATTGTTCAATTATACATGATTACATGGGTGCCGCGCGACCTTCTCTTCAAGCCCTCGAACTGCTGCCGATTCCGACCGCAATTCAACATGGATGCCACCCATCCATCGTGTGGGGATCATCCAGCGTGCAGCGCAACTACTGCACCGACGTCGACCACGCCTTGGTGTCGCTGCTCTCAAAACCGTCGGAGAAGATCCAGCCGGTCGGCGGGAGACATCCAATTCTCGTTGTCGCGACGACGACGTTGTCGAAGTAGCGCTCCTGCTCCTGGGCCGACCCGTCATTGTCGTAGTTTTCGAAGAAGATCGCGTTGAGAGCGTAGTCGGTGTAGGAGCGCACGAAGTCGAGCTGCTCCGCCCTCGCCTCCAAGGCGCCATCAATCCAGAA
>JAOZUP010000223.1 GCA_029938595.1 Thermoanaerobaculales bacterium
TCCCGTTTGCGCCGGGGTCAGCCATTCGACCCCTTCCTCCTCTTCGTAGCGGTGGTGCGGATGGAGCGGACGCTGGCCGAGCACGGGTACCAGGAGGCGCGGGTGACCGCTGCTCAACGGGGCTCGGAGAGATCGCCGACCCTCGTCTTCCGATGCGACCCGGGCCCGCTGCAGGTCGTCGGTTTCGAGGACGACCTGCCGCCGGCGGATGTTCGGAGAGAGGTGACCGCGCTCTATCGGCCGCCACCGTTAGAGGAGGGCGCGTTCGCAAACATGCGGGCATCTGTGTTGCAGAACCTGGCGGCCGAGGGTTTCCCGAAGGCAGAGGTCACCGTGACTCGGCAGGGAGAGGAAATCGTCGTCGGTGTCCAGCGTGGTGAGAAGCTTGTCTTCGCCGGGTTCGATTTCGAAGGAGTTCCGGAAACCGGCGCGTCGACCATCACGAGGATTCTCAGTCCGGATAGGGTGCTCGTAACGGCTGCGGCTGAGCCCGAGAGAATCGCCACCACCGTCACACGGGTGCTGGCCAATCAGGGATACGTTGACGCGAGGGTACTGGAGGTCGAGGTGGTGCAGACCGACCTCGAGACTGCCGACGTGCGAATCGCCGTGGAGGCAGGGCGGCGCCGGGTGATCGATGGGGTCGACGTGGTTGGGCGCGACCCTCTCGGTCTCGCGGCGGCCGATGAATTCGCGCTGCGGGAGGGAGATCCGCTCGACCGGTCGGCCATCGATGTTGCCGCTCGGCGACTTCGCGGCGCGTACCATGACGCCGGATACCGTGACGCCGAGGTTCATGCTCTGATTGATCGCACGAGCGGCGGACGGTGGTTTGTGGAACTCGAGATCGATCCCGGGCAGAGGCGGACCGTACGCGATGTCCGGTTCACGGGTGCCCGCGGCCTCAGCGAACGGGTGCTGCGAAAGGGGCTGGTGGTAACGGAGGGTGAGGTGCTGACCGACGCTGCTCTCGATCAGTCCGCGTCGCAGATTGCGAACTTCTCACCGGTCGAACGGATCGAGGTGCGAACCACCGAGGAAGGCAACTCGGAGACCGACATGGAGATCGACGTCGTAAAGAAACGACGTTGGACCGCCGAGGTCGGCGGTGGGTGGAGCACCGAGCGGGGCTTGCGGGCGAGCTTCGGGCTGCGGGACGACAACCTCTTCGGCCGCGGTGTAGGGCTCAACCTCCGGGGGAGTTTGGATGCCACCGAGAAACGGGTCTTTTTGATTGGGTCTCTGCCGCCGGCACCCGGGTCCAGACTGTCACTGATCTCGACCATCGGCTACACCATCGGCGATGCGCCCGACGAGCCCGATCTACTCGAGCAGGAGGAGAAGCTGTTATCGTTCGAGGTTCAGTACGCCGTGAGCCGGAGGGTCAGCGCCAAGACGTACTACCGCTGGACGAACATCCATACCTACGAGAAGGACCCGGACTTCTTCTTTCCGATAGACAGTCACCTCAAGGTTGGTGTTCTTGGGCTGCAAACGGTGGTCGATCGCTTCGACAACCTCTTCGACCCGCGGTCCGGCTACGGGCTTACCTCCGATCTGGGCTGGAGCTCGTCGGCCGTTGGTTCGGATCTCGAGTACGTGAGCTGGCTCACAAATTTCACTCTCGCTCTCGAGCCCTTTTCCGGAAGCACCTGGATCCAAACCGCCCGGGTCGGCATTGCAGAGCCGCTCAAGGGGACGAGCCTCGATCGTGCCGTTCGGTTCTTTGCCGGAGGCCAGAGTTCGATCCGCGGCTTCGACCTCAACAGTGTCGGCCCGGTGACCTACGGCATCGAGGGCACCTTGGTGCCCGCGGGTGGGGGCGGGCTGTTCATCCTCAACGAGGAGCTGCGAATTCCGGTATGGGGATCCCTGCGGGCGGCCGTGTTTGCCGATATCGGGCAGGTGTGGCCGAGCTGGAGTGAGGCGGATTTGGATTTCTCGATTGGTGTGGGGATCGGTGTGCGATGGTCGACTCCGATAGGACCGGTGTGGGCTGACGTGGCCTGGCCGGTGGCCAATATCGGGATCAGCTCCTCGAAACCGAAGTTCTATTTGGGATTCGGGCGGCCATTCTGACCGGGACCAGATACCAGATACCGGATACCGGATACCAGATACCGGATACCAGATCGACCCACCCGCCGCTTGACATCATGAAGATGTAAATTCACGATCTTGCGGCATCCGGCATCCGGCATCCTTCTCCCCCTACCTCCCGGCGGCGCTTAGGAGAGCTCGGGCCTTGCCGGCATCGGGCGCGTGGGGTGCCAGTTTCACGTACTGGTCGAGATCGATGAGCATCTTGTCCTTGCGACCGATCTTGTCCCAGGCCATGGCCCGCCAGAAGTACATGGGGGCGTAGCGTGGATCGACCTCGAGGCCCTCGTCGAACTGATCCCTGGCCTTCTCCCATTGTTTGGAGAAAAGAAAGGAGAGGCCCACTTGGTGATGAACCATCGCGGGATCGAAGCCCCCGCGTTTCGCCTTTTGCAGGGCTTTCCGCGCCTTCCCAAAATCCTTTGTACGAACGAGGGAGGCGCCGAGGTAGTACTGGGCGGTGGCGTCTTTCGGGTCCGCAGCCACCAGTTTCCCGGCACGTTTTGCTGAGGCCTGCCAGGCGGCGCTGGCCTCCTTCCGCTTCGACTGTTGATAGAGGACCTCGCCGCGGTAGTAGGTAGCCACCGCATCTACCGACGTCTTTTTTGTCATCTGGTTTAGACTCTTGATTCCCTTGTCGACTTTCTTTTGGTTATCCTTGGCGCCTTCCTGGATTTCGAGGAGCGCCCAGGCGGTTTTAAACTCGGGTGTCGATCCGTACTTCGCTCTCCCTGTCTGCAGGGTTTTTCGCGCCGACTTGTTCTTCCATGCGGCCAGATCTGCGATGGCCTGGTTGGCGAGGCTTTCTGCGGGATTCGACGGTTTTTCAGCCTCCTGTCCGAGAGCGGGGCCTGAAACCAGCGCCAGGATGACGGCCGTTACGGTCGTGAGGCGAATGAAGGGCGTCATGATTCCTCCGTTATCGTTCAACGATCACCAGGCATGGTGCCACAGTAGCCCGTATTCGGATATTCGGCGGTGCGATTATCGCGTATTCTCTGTGTCTTGCTAATGCTCGACCGCGAACGTCGCCGGCGAATTCTTTCGCTCGCCCTGCCGATTATCGGCGGGATGGTGTCGCAGAACGTGCTCAACCTCGTGGACACTGCGATGGTCGGCACGCTCGGCGCGGCCGCGTTGGCGGCGGTCGGGATGGGCAGCTTCGCCAACTTCATGGCGATGGCCTTCGTCATGGGGCTGTCGGCCGGGGTGCAGGCGATCGCCGCGCGGCGGGTGGGCGAGGGGCGATGGGGTGAGACTGCCTGCTCCCTCAATGCGGGGCTGCTTATGGCGGTGGTGATCGCCGTCCCCTGGTCGCTGGCCCTTTTCGCGGTTGCCGACGATCTCTTCCCGTGGCTTGTGGACGATCCCGAGGTGGTGGCGCAGGGTGTGCCCTACCTCCGGGCGCGGTTGCTCGGGATGGTCGCTGTAGGAATGAACTTCGCGTTTCGAGGTTTTTGGAATGGCATCGGTCAGTCGCGCAGGTACCTGCAAACCCTCGTGGTCGTGCACGTATGCAATGTCTTCCTGAACTGGCTGCTGATTTTCGGCCACTTCGGCCTGCCGGCGCTTGGCGCCACAGGAGCGGGTATCGGGACCGCGGTCTCCGGTTTCCTGGGGACGGCCATTTACTTCCACCTGGCACTTCGGCATGCGCGAGGATCAGGTTTCCTGCGAAAGTTCGTGGACCGGAAGACCATCGTGTCGATGCTGCGGCTGTCGGTCCCCGCCGGTTTCCAGAGCTTTTTCTTCGCCGCCGGGTTGACCGCGTTCTTCTGGATCATCGGGAGGATTGGGACGCTCGAACTGGCCGCGTCGAACGTCCTCGTTCAGCTGCTCCTGGTCGTGATTCTCCCCGGCGTTGGTTTCGGTCTCGCAGCGGCCTCGCTGGTGGGGCAGGCGCTGGGCCGTGGCGACCCCGATGACGCAGTGAGATGGGGTTGGGATGTGAGCCGCCTGGCGATGGTCATCGTGGGCGTGATCTCCCTCGTCGGAGTGATTGTGCCGGATCTGATCCTCGGCGTTTTTCTCCACGAACCGGAGACGATAGAGCTCGCCCGGTTCCCTCTGCGGCTTCTGGGCGCGACCATGGCGTGGGACACCCTGGGCGGTGTGTTGCTGAACGCATTGATGGGCGCCGGGGCGAGTCGGCTGGTGATGGTCGTTTCGGTGAGCCTCCAGTGGGGCCTCTTCCTTCCGGTCGCATATCTCCTGGGTCCGGTGCTTGGGATGGGGCTGACTGCGGTCTGGGTGGCACAGGTCGGTTACAGGGCGCTGCAGTCGCTGGTTTTTGCGATCATCTGGCAACAACGCTCCTGGATAGATGTGAAGGTGTGATGCCGCGGCAAACCTTTTCATGCCGCACCGCGGGGTGGTAGGCTCCCGCCGCGAGATTGAAGATACTCGCCCCTGTTTCGTAATCAACATATGATCCGCATGAGGTTGGATGAGGGAGAGACGTCATGAAGTTCGAGAACGTTTCGGTTCTGAGCGTGGCCCACGTGGACGCGCCGCACCGGGTGCCTTCAGAAGAGATTGAGCGCGAACTTGCCCCGACGATGGAGCGTCTCGGGTTTGGGCCAGATCTGCTCCGCGACCTTTCAGGAATATTGGAACGGAGGTTTTGGGACGAGGGCGTGATGCCGAGTGAGGTGGCGGCGAAGGCCGGAGAAAAGGCACTGGAGAAAGCGGGGATCGATCGATCCAAGGTGGGCATCCTGATCAACACGTCGGTGTGTCGCGACTATCTCGAACCATCGACGGCGTGCATCGCCCACTCGCAGCTCGGTCTGCCCGAGACGTGCATGAACTTCGACCTCGGCAATGCCTGCCTCGCCTTTGTGAACGGTATGGACATGGTCGGCAACATGATCGAGCGCGGCCAGGTGGACTACGGGATCCTGGTCGACGGCGAGACCAGCCGCCAGATCACGGAGACGACGATCGCGCGGCTCCAGAACCCCGACATCGACGAATCGACCTTCCGTGAAAACTTCGCCTCCCTGACCCTTGGATCGGGTGCTGCAGCGATGGTCCTCGGACGCTCCGGCCTCGCCCCCGAGGGACATGCTTTCAAGGGCAGCGTCAACCTCGCTGCGACCCAGCACTGTCGTCTGTGCGCCGGCAGCATCGACCACATGGTGACCAAGACCAAGGAGCTCTTGGTGGCCGGTATGGAACTCTCCGCGCGTACATGGGGAAGAGCGACGGAAATGTTCGATTGGACTGCCGACACCATCGATCACTTCGTTCTTCACCAGGTCAGCAAGGTGCACACCGAACAGATTGCCGGCCTCCTCGGAATTGATCTTGCCAGGGTTTTCCGGATCTACCCGGACTTTGGGAACATCGGACCCGCGGGGGTCCCAATCGTTCTTTCGAAACTCGAGGATACGGGTCGGTTGGAGCGTGGACAGCGGGTCGCCCTGCTGGGTATCGGCAGCGGGCTCAATTGCACGATGGCCGAGGTCGTGTGGTAGTGATTCGCTGACACGCAAGCAGAGCCGCCTATGCGAAAGATTTCAGATCACCTCTACCCCTTCAAAAGGCACTGGCTCGATCTCGACGGTCTTCGCCTGCACTACCTGGACGAGGGTGAATCTGAGGTGGTGGTGGCGGTACACGGCAACCCCACCTGGTCCTTCTATTACCGCGACCTGATCAGGGCGCTATGCGACGACTGGCGGGTCGTGGTCCCCGACCACATCGGCTGCGGACTTTCGGACAAGCCCTCCGACGAAGATTACGATTACACCCTGAGCCGGCGAATCGATGATTTTGGGGCGTTGATGAACGATCTCGATCTCACCGACATCAACCTCGTGGTCCACGATTGGGGGGGAATGATCGGTCTCGGGTGGGCGGTACGGAACCCGGAACGGATCAAGCGCCTGGTGATCCTCAATACCGCGGCGTTCCACCTGCCGAAGTCGAAGCCGTTTCCGTGGCAGCTGTGGATGGTCCGCGATACGCCGGTCGGGCCTTTGATGGTCAGGGGGTTCAACGCCTTCAGCCGCGGCGCCTCCCGCGCCGCCTGCACTCGCAAATCTTTGTCGAAGGAGGTCCGCGACGCATACTGCGCTCCCTATGACAGCTGGCGCGACCGCATCGCCACCCTGCGCTTCGTGCAAGACATTCCCCTGCGACCCGGAGAGCGCGGATACGACGTGGTCTCCGACACGGCCGCACGCCTGGACGAGCTCTCGGATCGTCCGGTCCTGGTGTGTTGGGGGGACAAGGATTTCGTTTTCGACCACCACTTTCTCGAGGAGTGGCTGCGCATCTATCCCGACGCCGAGGTCCACCGCTTCCCCGACTGCGGCCACTACATCCTCGAGGACGCCTCGGAGGAAATCATCCCCCTCATCCGACGGTTCCTAACGGAAACCTGATTCGAGGCCAGATTTGAACCACGAAGACACGAAGACACGAAGCAATCACAAAGCCACGCACGCGAGGAAACCGCAGATAACGCAGATAGACGCAGATATCGTCAAGCACACCGAGAGCGCGCGGCCGAGATTCAGCACAGGCGAGGTTCCGGCCTGCGCTTCGAGAGCGCAGGCCTCGCCACTTTCCTTCATTCAAATATTGAGAAGGCCAGACGCCCTCCCGAACAGAGGAAAATTGAGGCGGAACCGACGCGCCCCTGGCGGGTCGGCCGGTGGGATCTACGGCAGCGACGGACGCTTGCGTCCGGAGTTGACGTGGGTCCCACCGGTAGTCG
>JAOZUP010000224.1 GCA_029938595.1 Thermoanaerobaculales bacterium
GCTGGCGCAGAAATCCGCCTCGCCGCAGTCTTCTCCCTGCTCCCAAGAGACGACAGCGCCCGAGAGCGGATTCCCGAAGCCGTCGATCAGCGGGACCTTTAGGCGCGCGGTTTGTCTGTCATCTGTCGTGACGTGCATGCGACCGTCGCTCCATCCGAAGGTGGGGTTACCGCTACCGCCTTCGGCAAGCTTCTCGAGGGACACCAGGTAGTCTCCAGCCCCCCTGGACGTACGAACGACAATCTGGTGATAACCGTCCAGGGTCAATGTTGTCTCTAGAAGTGTCCCCGTATCGTCCAGGTCCAAGGGATCTGAATAGGCGGTCACCAGGCCATCCGGCCGTGCGACAAAAACCTCGGGAGCAGGAGTATCGGGATGCTGCGCGGACTGGCCGCTCTCCGCTCGGACCAGAGTGATGCGGACAACGGTGCCCGCACCGGCAATGAAACCGTAATAGTCCTGATCACCCGGCTGGTACCAGTTTCCGCGAACCGTCTGTCCGGGGAGAATCGGATGCGTGCACTCAGTCCCAACACCTCCGCAGGACACGTCTTCTTCGTTATTCACCTGGACAGGGAACTCGCCACCACCGGCCGGAACAATCTTGAGGCCGCCCCACCAGACACTCCGCCCGACCCCGCCGCTGTCGGTTGCCAAACTCACGAACCACGCCGATTCCTTTGCATACAGATCGAAGACATCCGGGAGGATCTGCACGAAACCTCCCGGCTCCACCATCCCCGAATAGATCAAGGGAGGGGTCTCGTCTCCCACGACATCGTCGATGAAGACGAATCCGGTCTGACCTTCCTGCCAGGTGTTCGAGTACACCCTGAACCCGGCCCCCTCCGCCATTTCGCCGGGAGAAACCCCTCCAAAGGAGTGGTTGATCCGTATGGACACCAGGGTCGATTTGCCGAAACGCCATTCCGAGATAAATTCGTCGCAGCCGTCTTCGGGATACCGGGCCTCGGCCTGCAGGAAGTAATCCCCCTCCGCCAAGTCGAGATCCGCTGCAGAAACCCGAACATCGGCGTTCGAAGACGACCAGAGGGAGAGGAGGCTCGAGGAACTTCCCACCGGCCATTCGAGATCCACATCTTCGACATGGTAGAAGACCCATCGGTACGCAATCGGTGAAAGAACCGTGTCCGCATGGACCTTGAAGTGGAGTTCCTGCCTTCGCTCACCACTCACGTCTTCCACCGAACTATCCACAACAACTGTCAGCGGTGCAGACGATGCCACACACCCGGAATCCGCCAACTGGATCACGTTTTCGGCGGAATCGCACCGCCCGTCGCCGACGTTCCACGCGCACGGCGGATCAGCGGTCCAGGGGTCGGCCGGAACATCCATGAGAGAAGCGGCAACAATGAGCCTCGCCTTGAGGGCGGACTGCAGCGGCATGGGCACAGGCTGAATCAGCCCGGAACTCCCGTCGGCGAACCCAGGATCGCGGTATGGGTACCAGCTCCCGGCGAACTGGTAGAAAAAGATCCAGCGCGCCACTCCACCCCCCAGTTCGTCCAGTGCCGGAACGATCGACGCCGTTCCGTCAAATGTCACCAACTGCCGCGGCTCGGCCTCGGGGGGGTTGGGTTCGGCGATCTCGGCCCATACAAACGGCCGCTCTCTGGTCACTGTGACGAGGTAATCGAGTATGTTCCCGGCAGCATCGGAACCCTGAATCCGAAGCTGATTTTCCCACGAGGTCTGTCCCGCCGGTATCAGCATCGGCACCTCTGCCACGAACCAGCCCCAGTGCCCAAGCCTGTGGTCAATTTGCTGGGCGGAATAAAACCCGTACACCGCCTGCACAGGGTCGAGAGACTCATTGGTGATTGTCAGAGCGGTCACGTCGACGTCATGGTGGAGATCGGTAATCCTGAAGCGCAAGGGGAGCGTCAAAACCTCGTCATCAGCGACGCTGAACAGGCTGCCCGGAACGTGATCGACGATCGGCGGATGGGGCCCGTCAAGAGTTGTGTCCACGTGGAGGCTAGTGTAGTCGTAGTACAGAGGGAGTGCACACACCTCCTGTGAGGTCCCATCGACCGTGATCGGGCTGCCGTCCTCCGCCAGAATCGACCGCCCGATATGGCCTGCCACGTATGGAATGCAGCTAATGATACTGATCATCTTCATGGAAAGGTCATAGCCATTGCTGAGCGACAGGTTTGCAGACCACCGACCCAGTTCGTCGGTACCTACGCCGGTCTCGAGGTACCGGCCCGCGGAGACACTAAACCACTTGACCTCAGCCGTGTAGATTTCGTCTTTCCTGTAAAAGCTGGGCACCCGCCAGTCGCCATCCATACAGTCCGGACTGCGAATGCCAACCGGACCGAGGCCCTTGAGCTCGAACTGCTCGCTTACCACGTCAGTGCCGAAGAGCAGGGGGATCAGCGGGACGTGGCGGGCTGTGTAATCGCCCACAGCTTCGTGAACGCCATAAAGCAACGCCCTCTCGGCGAATCCTCCTTGACCGTCCTCCACCTCGAAGCGAAAGCTGTTGGCGCCGTAGACGACGTTTGGAATATTGATGGTGAACGAGTCTTCACCTTGAGGAACCGTCACTTCGACGTCAGGGGTAACCTTTCGGGTCACACATCCGGGTTCGTCGCGACCGGCGAACGGGAAGGTGTCCGGCCAAATAGTCATGATCGGATCGCCGTCTCCGCCGAGCGCTTCGATTGTTTCCTCGTTCAGGAACACCCGAATCGTTGCGCCCGCGAGGCTCTCGCCTGGCTCTGGATCGAGGTGCACCGTCAGGGTACCAAGGCAGAGAAAACGGCTTGCGTTCTCGGGGCAATCCCATTTCACCGTTTCGAATGTCGGCACCGGTCGAGGCGCAGTCCACACCGGAGTAACTACCGGGTCGCCGGGAGCCTTGAAGGTGTTGCCGAGGTAGAACCACTCCGAGATGCTGTTCCACTTGATCCGATAGTAGTAGGTCATCCCGGGCTGCACGGTTCGATCTGCGTACGAGGTGTATGCCTCCATTCCGATGTCGTGATCCTGGTTACCGGGTTCAGAGAATGCCACCCAGGTTTCGCCGCCGTCCGAGCTGCGCTCGAGCTCCATGCTCAGCGTACTCGATCCACCCCAGACGAGTAGTAGGGCATCGGGGAACACATACGAGGTGGTAAACGGGAAGGTATTCAGATCGGCCCGCTCAATCACTACCTCGATGCTGTCGCAACTGAGATCCGGCTCGCCCAACCTGCAAGGCAGATCGGCCGCACGCAGTTCTTCGTCGGAAAGCATTGAATCCGGCGTCGCAATCACCAGTCGCACCCGGTAGTTCGGGTCCTCCGGGGAGGTTTGGAAGGCGTCGCTGAGGCCGGTGACGAGGTGAACCAGCGACATCGGATCGGACCCGTCGTCACGCAAAACAGCGAACCAGGTCTCATAGCCCGGAGGCACGGTCGAAGCAGCGCCGTCCAAGGAGAGCACCTCGTTGAGCTCGCCATAGACGCGACCGGTAGGCTCGTCGATGGCCGGCACAGGGTACTCACCTGGCTCCAGCAGCAGCCGGTCGACCGAGTAGGTCATCTCGTCGATGACGTGACCCCAATAATCCTCGACGTGGATCGCGAGGTCGTTGACGCCGGCAAGGAGCGGCAGGCGGGCTATCATCCAACCGTAAGCACCCCCCAGCCGGAGCTGGTTCGTTGGATCCGCGTAGTAGGCGGGGAAAACCTTGGTTCCGGCGTCACGCGTGAGATTGGCGACGGTAACCGTGGACAGGTCGACGTCATGATCGGGATCTTCGACCCGGAACCAGACGGTATGCTCGCGTTCGGCCACGAGGTCGGAGTCGAGCAAGCTCGGAGTCACCCAGGTGACGAGCGGCGAGACGTCGATGCCGCCGGAGAAGTCAACCGGCAGCGAGTGGAAGACGTAGTTCGACAGCTCCTGTCGACCACCCCAGTGCTCGGTGGTCGAGCCCGACAGAAGAAGGTTGCGGCCGGCCCGTACCGATGGGTAAAGAATCAGTTGGAGCGGCACCGACGCCGACACGAATCCCGGCAGCTGCCACGACGCAGTGCCGTCGGCGTTCATAGTTAAGTTACTGCCGCCACTCCAGGAATTGCGGCTTCTCCACGATACAACCGCCTTCGCCGACACCTCATCGCTGCAGTCGAGGGAGTCGAGCACCTGCGGGTAGGTCGGACCTAGGAACCGAAGCGTCGGACTCCAGCTGTTGACGAGGTCGTCGAATAGAGCCAGGAACGGACCGGGATAGTCGCTATCGCTCCCCGCATTCCGATCCAGCCAGGGGTGGAAGTCCTGCACGATGGCTCGCTCGACGGTCTTCCCCGCGGCGTCGGTAATGACGAATCGGAGGCGGTGGATGCCGGGCGTGAGCTCGGTAAGGAGCACGTCGCAGGTCGGGCCGTCGCAGGGCTGGGTGTCAACGACCTGGGTGCCGGCGACCCCTTTGCAGCGCAGCTCGTCGCGCGCCCGGCCGCCGTACGGCTCCTCAAGCGGCTGGCTCGGCTCGGTTCCGTCGGCCAAAGCCGGGATCTCGTCGAGGTAGACGTCGAGAGAGCACCCGACGAAATCGGGCCCCGGATCCGGTTGGAGGGTGAAGATGTAGTCATGTGTGCCGGCAAATGGATGTGCTTCGGGAGGTGCTGTACCGCTTCCGGGCACGACCGACGCCATTCCGGGTACAACCGTAACCGAGCCACGTTCGTCGTCTGACAGCTCCGCCACCAGCGACAGAACAACCTCGGTTCCGGCGACGCCGTCGTCGTCGAACGGCACCAGCCGGTACTCGTAGCGGGTGCCCGGAGCAACCCCGAAATCACGCCAGAAGAGCTGGTCGTTGGAGAGGGTCGTGAGCGCCGTCCATGCGCCGCCAAGGTCGGCATCGCGACGCTCGAGCTCGACCGTCAGGGTACTAGTGGTGTTGCTCCAAGCGAGGTGAACCACACGGGGGTCGGCATGAACAATGCGGGAGTCCAAGATGCGGGCGCCTTCGATGATCGTCACCGCCATCGTCGCCGGCATGCCGAGGGGGGCGCCAACCGGATCGCGCAGCTCCAGAATAAGGCTCTCGTCGCCCTCGACCACGCCGTCGTTGGCGACGGTCACGGATACCCTTTGCGACACCGTATCGGGCGTGAAGACGAGGGTTTCAGCGACGGTGGTGTAGTCCTCGCCGGCGACCGCAGTGCCGTCGACGCTGGCGACGTCGACCGTGGTCTCGGCGCCGAAGGGGGACGACAGCACAACCTCGAGTTCGAGGGAGCCCTCCTTCTCGGCCACGACCGCCTCGGAGACAGCGAAGGCAAACAACACGTCGTCGCGGATCGTCACCACGGCGTCGTCGGGCAAGAGGAAGTCGAGGGCGCACTCGATCGGGTTCGACAACGTGAGTTGAAATGTCTCGAAGGTGTCGGCAATCCCGTCAGCGAGAATCGGGATAACGATCAGGTGCTCGGTATGGCCCGGCTCGAAGACCAGCGTCCCGGAGACCGACGCGTAGTCCTCGCCAGCCAATCCCGTGCCTTCTGAAGTGGCGTAGTCCACCTCTGCGGTGATTTCGCTCGCGTCTGAGAGATGCACTGGTATCACGACCTGCCCAACCTGCTCGAACGCCGTGTACTGCGCGGTGTAGTTGCCGCCCTCCGCGAGGTAGACGAATGGAGGCCAGTCACTCTGGTGGATAGTGACGGATATCAGTGACGGGGTGTCCAAGATCGCGCCCGACGGCGCGGAGAGCGAAACCGAAAAGCCCTCGACATGTTCGTAGGTGGTGTCGTCGGTGATTTCGACGATCACCGCGCGATTAGTCTCGCCGGGGGTGAAGACCAGGACCTCGTCCACCGCACCAAAGTCGGCACCCGCAACCGCAACACCGTCCGTGGTGGTAACCCGCACGCTCACATCAGTCAAAGGCACCCTGTCGAGCAATACGTCGATCACCACGGGCCCTTCGTGTTCGAAGACCGAGACCGAATCTGCAGAAAAGTACACATGCGGAAAGGAACCTGGCGGGTCTGGACCACTTCCCCACACCGAAACATCGCCTGACTCAAAACCATCCGCGAAAATGAGTTCGGAAGCATCGGCCCCGACACCAGTGGCCACACCCACGATCAGCAAGCTGATCGCGATCCACCCGAGGGGCGGTGCGGGGCGGGGCATCACGCCGGTCCCTCCGGTCGAATGGACCCGGCGTCAAGAAGACCACTCACGCCTACATTTCGAACGGTTGCCCCCTCTCACCGTTCTCGAGATGCCCTCAATTTAGACAATAAGCCGGGAAACCACGGCACGCAATCGTCCGATTTGATGGTTTTTCTCCCCCAATTGGATGAGTTTGGGGTCTTTGAGGCAGATTTTTCGCCAAACCCGCACTCCTCACCACCTCGCTACCTGGTGAGAAGCACCGCCTACAACAACCTCATCACTCAATCCACTCCGCCAGCGCGCGCAGGCGATCGGGGTGGAGGATGGTCACGTGATCCGGTGACGCGGTGAGGAGGCCGTCGTCCTCGAGCCGGCGGAAGGTGCGTGAGAGGACCTCGGGGGCGGTGCCGCACTGGGCGGCGATGAGGTTGCGGGCCTCGGCGAGCTCGACGGTGTCGCCGGGCTGAAGCTCGCGGCCGCCGGCGCGGGCGAGGATGTAGATCGCGACCCGCTCCTCGACCCGGCGCTGGGTCAGCAGCTCGAGCTTGCCCGCGAGCTTGCGGGTCCACACCGAGATCGAGGCCAGCATGGCGACGCCTAGCTCGGGGGCGGATCGGAGGAGGCCGAGCAGCGCCTCGCGCGGCAGGCACCACAGGCGGGTCGGCTCCA
>JAOZUP010000225.1:0-2924 GCA_029938595.1 Thermoanaerobaculales bacterium
GCGATGGAGAAGAGGATCAGCCACCAGGGGCGGTCGCGGCCACCGACCACGAAGTCGGAAACGCTGTCCGCGTTGCGGCCGATCCACAGGCCGAGAACGACGACCCCCGCGAGATAGACGGCGAGGATGCTGAGATCGATAGAACCGATGTTCATCGGACCGCCTCGGCGGTGGTCTGAATTCGGAATTCGGAATTCGGAATTCGGAATTCAGGAGGTTCACCCGTCCCCTGCAGCCGGGACGGCTGCACCACAAGGTTGACCGGCGCCCTTGTGGTGCACGCGTCTCGCGTGCAATTCATCTCTTCCCTTTCAACAGTCCAGCTCACTGAAGGAGCTCCAGGGCCAGCGTGACGGCACCCATGGCCGGCTCGACCTCGAGCGGCCTGACCTCAACCTCGGGCGAGGCGAGGCGACCTTGCAAACGCCGGATGAGGCTCGGGCACGCTTTGAAAGCTCCACCGGACAGGACAATGGGATGACGATCGGGGAAGGTGAGTTGATCGGTCACCGCCTTGGCAGCCGTGGCGAGGTGGCCGCCCGCCTGGTCCATCAGGTCTTCCGCCGCTGCGTCACCATCAAGGCTCGCCGCCTCCACCAGAGATGCCAGGTCGGCGACCCGATTGCGGGAGAGCTCCTGGTCGTAGAACCACTCCACCAGCCCGGTGGGATCCGAGACGTCGAGCTTGTCGCAGATCAGGTCGTAAAGTGTTGTGGCCGGTCCTCGTCCGTCGGCGGCGCGGATGGCATGTCTCACCGCATAGTGGCCCAGCCAGAAAGCCGATCCCTCGTCGCCGAGGAGATAACCCCAACCGCCGGAACGCGCCGTATTGCCGCCGGGATCGACCCCGTAGGCGATGGATCCCGTCCCGGCCACCACGACGATTCCGACACCGGACGGAGCACCGGCGACGAGAGCTATCAGGGCATCGTTGACGACGCGAATGGATTTGCGTTGGCCGAGGCGGCGCAGGACGTCGTGGATCAACTGGTCGGCGCCGGGCTGCCCCACGCCGGCGATGCCGAGGCAGAGCGCGGCCACCGGTTCGGGAGCGTCCAGGGACTCGATAACGTCGAAGATGACCTTCTCGACCGCCAGCTCTCCCTTCATGACCAGGTTGGCGCTGCCGGATATCGCCTTGGACAACACCTTCCCGGACTCGTCGGCCAGGATCCCCACAGTTTTGGTTCCGCCGGCGTCTATTCCGATCACACAAGCCATTTCTCTGACTCCCTTGTTACCGACGATCCCGCACACCCAGACCGGGTTCGGACGGCAGGACAAGCTTGCCTTCTGAGACCTCGGCCCCGATGAAGGGGTCGTTCGTGATGAGCAGGTTGCCGTCGAGGTCGGCGTAGTCGACGAGAGGGGCAATATGCGCCGCGGCGGTGATCGCCAGGGACGATTCCACCATGCAGCCAAGCATGATCTTCAAACCGTGGGCGCGGGCCACATGGATCATGCGCAGAGCCTCGCCGAGACCACCGCATTTCATCAGCTTGATATTGATGCCGTCGAACGCCTCGGCCAGGCGGGGGATGTCCTCGGCGCGAGCGACACTCTCGTCGGCAAAGAGAGGCAGTGGGCTTTGTCTTTTCAGCTCGCACATTTCGGCGTGCTGATCGGCTGGCAGGGGCTGCTCCACGAGCTCCACCCCCAGTTCCTGTAGCCATTCGAGGTGTGCAAGAGCATCCTCCAGGGCCCAGCCCTCGTTGGCGTCCACCCTCACCGGACAATCCGTCACGCTGCGAACCGTTTCCAGTAAACGGCGATCGTCCTCCGAACCCATCTTGACTTTCAAGACCTCAAACCCCGCGGCCTCGCGAACCTTTTCTTCGACGACTTCGGGCGTATCCATGCCGATGGTGAATGAGGTGACCGGCATGGAGCTCGGATCGATCCCCATCAACTCGTAGAGTGGTGCTCCCAACCTTTTCCCGGCCAAGTCGCGCAGAGCCATGTCCACGGCGGCCTCCGCCGCCGGCTCCCCAGCCACTGCGGCTCGGGCCGCCGCCGATTCGAAGGCTCGGGGGTCGTCAATCTGGGCCACCATCGCCTCTGCCGCCCGTGCGGCCGAAGCAGCGTCCTGTCCATAGCGGGCGATGGGCGCCGCCTCTCCGTTCCCGATGAGACCATCGTGCTCGATTTCCACCACCAGGATCCGGCGAGAGTCGCTGTCTCCCCGGGCCAGGCGAAAGGTGTGGCGGAGTTGGAGATCGATGGCGTGGTGGCGAAGACGGATCATTGACGGCCTCGTTTTCGTCTCGTTGTGGCCAGCATCATACAGGCTCTTGTGCTCTCGGCATCATACATCTTCGTCACGCGGGAGCCTCCTGCAAGACCGCTGTCATCCCGAGCGAGGGAGTCCGACGACCGGGTCGGGGGATTCCCCGAAGCACGGAGCGGCGCTGAGGGATGGAAACCTTCGCCAAGCCGGAGGAGATCCTTCGACTCGCTCACATTTTTCGCTCGCTTCCAATGACATCGGTGGGGCTGTCGGTCTGAGGAGGACCAAACCCGCGAGCTCGCTATCGGTATCGCTATCGGTATCGCTATCGAATGGCCGGATTGGCGCGTGGCGAATCGATAGCGATTGCGATTCCGATAGCGATAGCGATCACGGACCGGCCACCCGTTGTCATTTCTTGTGTTGTCGGTCCGAAGGGCTCTGGAAGGCTCAGGATGACGGTTTTGAGGTGTTTGCGGGAGGCGCGCGGGTTATGATCCCAGCATGTGCAGAAGAGCCGTAGCGAGCTTCACCTTCCTTCTTGTGGCGCTGACCTTTGCCTCGTGCTCGCCGGACCGGTCGCAGCTGCCGGCAAAGGTTGATGTACCCCGGCCTTCCATCCTCCTGGTCACGTTGGACACCACCCGGGCCGACAGTTTGGGCTTCGAGTCCGATGCTGTTGAGACGCCGACGCTGG
>JAOZUP010000225.1:3024-4928 GCA_029938595.1 Thermoanaerobaculales bacterium
ACCCGGGCCGACAGTTTGGGCTTCGAGTCCGATGCTGTTGAGACGCCGACGCTGGATGCGCTGGCCGCTCGGGGCGTGCGCTTCTCACAGGCCTGGACGACCGCGCCGATGACCCTCCCGGCCCACACCTCGATTCTGACCGGGCTCTACCCCTCGGAGCACGGGATCCATGAGAACTCGCGGTTTCTCGACGACGACCGGGTTCTTCTCCAAGAACGGCTTCAGGATGCGGGGTACTCCACCTCGGCGTTCGTGTCCGGATATCCGCTCAAGCGGCGCTTCGGGCTGGCGCGGGGCTTCGATCACTACGACGACGACCTCGGCAAGGGCAACGCCGAACGCTCTGCAGGCCCCACAACCCAGCGGGCGCTGGAGTATCTGGAGTCGAATGGAGGAGGCCCTGTTTTCGTGTGGGTCCACTACTTCGATCCACACGATCCCTACGAGCCTCCAGAACCGTTTCGCTCCCGCTACCCGTCATCCCCGTATCTCGGAGAGATCGCCTATATGGACCGGGAGCTGGGGCGATTGGTCGAGGCCTTCGAAGAGCGATGCCAGGGTACAGACCCGAGGATCCTGGTGGTCGGCGATCACGGCGAGGGGCTCGGCGATCACGGCGAGTTTCTGCATGGGAATCTGCTCTATCAGGGTGTGATGCGGGTGCCTCTGATATTGGTGGGCAGCGGCATCTCGACGGCTCATGTGGAGACCGCGGTCAGCACCCGGAGGGTTTTCGACACGATCCTCGGCTGGGCCGGCCTCGACTCCACCTACGATTTCCTGGCTGCCGATCCGGAGATCGTGATGGCGGAAGCCCTGAAACCCTATCTTCAATACGGATGGCAGCCCCAGGTGATGGCCGTGCGGGGTTCCATCAAGGTCATCCAGTCCGGGGAGACAGAGGTCTACGACCTGCGGTCGGATCCCTCGGAGTCCGTGGATCTGAGAGACGCGGTGGAGATCGACCCGGAGATTTTAGAGGCGATTCGCGGCTATGCGCTGCTGTCCGCGTTCGACGAGGAACCCTCTTCCGGCTCCCTCGACCAGGAGACCAGGAGGCAGCTCGCGAGCCTGGGATATGTTGCCTGGGAGGGTCAGGCCCCCGTACGGGAGGATGCCCCCAATCCCAAGGACATGACCCACCTCTTCGGCGATCTGAATGAGGGGGCGGAGCTCTTCGTCAGGGAGGAGTACGAGGACTCCATCAGGGTCTTCGACAGGGTGTTGGCCCAGGACGGCGAAAACTTGATGGTGACGGTGCGCCTGGCGGTAGCGTATTCCATCCTCGGGAACGAAAATCGGGCGTTGCAGCTTTTCGAGCGAGCTGAGCGGATCCACCCGGGATCGGTCGATGTTCAGCACTATCTCGCAATGCATTTTTTTCGTTCTCGGCGTTGGGAGCTCGCGGCGCCGCTGTTTGAAGAGGTGCTGTCCACGATGCCCCGGAGACTGCCCGCCCTGGAGGCCTTGGCGCGAATTCGCGAAGGCGAGCGTCGGATCGACGACGCAGCTCAGCTTCTGGAGCGGATCGTTGTCTTGAAAGAGTCACCGGCAGCTGATTGGACGCGATTGGGCGAGCTCGAGATGGCCATGGGCAACACCCCGGCGGCGATCAGGGCCTTCGAAAATGCCCGGCGCCTGCAGGGCGAAGCCTTCAATCGCCATCTCGAACTCGGCGTCTGCTACCTGGCGGCGAGACGTCCCGGCGAAGCCGCTGGAGCCCTGGATCTGGTTTCCCAAGACCATCCCGGCTACGCCATGGCCCTCTTCAAGCGGGCCCAGGTCAGCGTTTTATTGGGCGAGCCCGAGTGGCGCGAGCGAGTGCGCCTCGCTTACCAAAGGGGGGATCCCGAGCTTCGACACCTCATCGAAGCCGAACCGCTCTTCCAGGGCATGACTCTGCC
>JAOZUP010000225.1:5028-6794 GCA_029938595.1 Thermoanaerobaculales bacterium
CTGGGGTGGCTGGGATGCATTCCTAATTCCTAATTCCTAATTCCAAATTTCGGACCGAATTTTGGTCGGGGCCTCCTGTATAGTGCCGAGCGATGACCTCCTTCGGCATCTGGTCCCTCCTGCCTCCGTTGGCTGCGCTTGGTTTGGCGCTGTGGAAGAAACAGATCTATGCCGCCCTCCTTCTGGGGGTGTGGATGGGCTGGTGGGTGGTGGAGGGCTGGAACCCGATAGCCGCGACGGGTTCGACGGTGACCTCGATCGTGGCCGTGTTTCACGATGTGGGCAATACCCGGATCCTGCTGTACAGCCTGCTCGTCGGCTCCGTCCTGACCCTGATCAGCGCCACCGGAGGCGTGGAGGGTTTCGTTCTTCGGGTTTCTGATCGCCGGTGGGTCACCAATCGTCGCCAGGCCCAGATGGTGCCCTTTCTGCTCGGTGTCCTGATCACGGTGGAAAGCTCGATCACGGCTCTGGTGGCGGGAACCGTGGGGCGGCCTCTCACCGATCGGTACCGGGTGAGCCGGGAGAAGCTCGCCTACATATGTGACTCCACCTCGGCGCCCGTCTGCATTCTGGTTCCCTTCAACGGTTGGGGCGCGCTGGTGATCGGGCTCCTTGCCGTGCAGGGGGTCGCCAATCCAGTGGCCGTCCTGCTGTCCAGCATCCGCTGGAACATCTACCCCATGCTCGCCATCCTGCTGGTTCTGGCGACGATTCTGACCGGTTGGGAGATCGGTCCCATGCGCACGGCCGAACGCCGGGCCAGAGAGGAGGGAAAGCTCCTGGCAGATGGCGCCAAACCCATGGTGGCCGAGGAGGTGCTGACGACCACGCCGCTTCCCGGGATCCGACCGAGAGCTCTCTATCTGGTTCTCCCGGTCGTGACGATGGTTGGGGCCATCGTGGCGGGGATTTTCATCACCGGCAGACGGGGGAGCTCCCCCGACGCGGGGCTCTGGGAGATGATCCAGGCCAGCTCCGGTTCCACCGCTGTCTTGTGGGCCGTGCTGGCGAGCCTGGCGGTCCTGACCGTGATCTCCCTCGGCCCCTGCCGCATGTCGGGGAGGGTCTTCATGGACCTCGTCTTCAAGGGGATGGGAGGCATGATTCCCGTGGTCTCTCTCCTCTTACTCGCCTTTGCCCTGGGCGGCGTCGTGCGAGAGCTCGGTACAGGGGCCTATGTGGCAGGCATCATCGGTGGTGCCGGCAGCACCAAGGTGGCCGTGGCGGGGTCGTTTGTCCTGGCCTCCTTCATGGCGTTCGCCACCGGCACATCCTGGGGCACCTTCGCTCTGATGGTGCCCATCGCCGTGCCGTTGGCGGCAGCTCAGGGTGGCTCGCTGCCTCTCTATCTCGCCGCCGTCCTGGGCGGTGGCGTGTTCGGCGACCACTGCTCGCCGATCTCGGATACCACCATTATCTCTTCCATGGCTTCGGCGTCGGATCACATGGACCACGTGCGAACCCAGATCCCGTACGCCCTCCTGGGTGGCGCGGCCGCTCTCCTTTTCTATCTGATCGTGAGCTGAGCCGAGGGAATTCTTGACCCGAAAGAAAGAAACTCGGGAGTTCCGTAGGAGCGCCTCACCCTAGGCCGTGCCCCGTGACCCATCAGGAAGAAACACCGGGGAGCCGTTCCCAGTGCGGACCACGAGGGTTGGGCCCATGACCGAGCGCCGACGGCGCGACAGACTCATAGCCTGGGGCGTGAGAGGCTGTCCCGCAATTGGAAACGAGAGGAGAGGTTTTGCGGGCGGCACCCGACG